>DXEK01000174.1 GCA_019115005.1 Candidatus Fusicatenibacter merdavium
TCCCAACTTTACTGCCTGAATCTTGAACTCATTGTCGTAAACTTTTTTCTGTGCCATTTTTGACCTCCATTTTCACTTCTTTTTTTATAAATCCGTGAAGTAGAAGTGTCAAGTATTATGATACAACATCACTTCTCCGATGCTTAGAAAAATAATCTGTTGTTTGCGTCTCCCGCAATTCGCCGTCCAACACCCGAATGTGGTGAACAAAGTAATATTCCCCCGAAACAGGATCATAAAACGGTACCCCATGCCCCGGTCCACGAAACCCTGCCCACTTCCATCCACTGTGACATTCTGCTTCCTCGTTGTCTTTCCCGGCGCATCCTGCGTCAGCCTTTTCCGGATGCTCCATCACTTCCGGATGTTTTGATACAAAGCAGTAACTATTCGCCAGATTAATTCCCGGGCTTTCTCCCACAAGACTACGACCACTAATATCCACATAAGGCCCTTTCACATTTCGACTGCGCCCAACCCGAATATCATAGGTATCTCCCAGCCACCCATAAGACTGAAAAAGATAATAAAAACCCGTTTCCGAATGATAGATTACGGAAGCCCCTTCCGGCCCATCAAGCTTCTGTCCTGTCGGTTTTCTGGAAATACAAACTCCGCGGTCAGTCACCGAGCCGGCGGAAAGTCCGGTCTGCGTTTCCAGCTCCTTCAGATAAATACCTCCAAAAAAAGAACCGTACACCAGATACGGAATATTTTCCGCCCAGATAATATGAGGATCAATCCCATTTGGACTGGTATACGGCGTATTCCAGGTATCCACCACAACTCCACGATTCTCGAAAGGTCCTTCCGGCCGTTCGGAAACAGCGAGCCAAATTCGTGACTCCCAGCTTCCAAAAGCCTTTGTTGCGGAATAATATAAACGATATTCCCCGTTTACATACTCAGCAAACGGCGCCCAGAAGCCTTCTATAGGCGAATGTTCTCCATTATCTCTCGCTTCACGGATCGCATTCGGCGATAATACCGTACCAATATACTTGAAATTCACCAGATCTTCAGACACTCTGACCGGAATTCCAATCTTATCCTTCAAACCACAACTTGGCATAAAAACATCTGTGCTGTAAGAATAGTACTTTCCACTTATTGGATCGTACATCATTGAGGGATCATGAGACCCGAATTCCGGATTGGTGTTTCTCATACAGTCGTTTAGATGCAGCATATTTTCTCATTTTTTAATATAACTTTAAATATTTTAGTATTTTCTAAATATATTTTACTGTGAATTTATTTCAAACGCAAGTCCTGATTTTTTCTGATGGAATAAGGACGATTCCTCCCCTCGTTTGGCACAGACCGGCGCAAAAGCAAAGACCTGTTCCGGCAAACACGGCAGCCGCTTGCAGGATGTATCACAAAAAAAGGAGACTGCAGTCGCACACTATTACCTGCAGTCTCCTCTTTTTTATATTTGTTTTTTACTCCTCCAGACTTCCGTTAAACACATACTTATCCAGCCTGTCCATCGCATCCTCAACTCTCGCATGGGGAACCGCAAGATTCATACGGATCGCATAGGGACGGTTAAACGGCCGGCCATCCTGCCAGATCACGCCGACACGTACCCCTGCCCGAAGCAGTTCATCCATCGTCTTGCCATGCTCTTTGCACCATTCCTCACAGTTCAGGTACAGCATATACGTGCCCTGTGGTTTTGCCAGTGATACTCCCTTAAACTTCCGGGTAATATAATCATAGGCGTAATCCACATTGCTGCCCAACACCTGACACAACTCATCCACCCACTCGCGGCCTTCCGGTTTATACGCACCGATCAGCGCATGGACAGACAATACGTTCGTCATATTGTAATGGGACATCTCCGAAACTTTTACCACACGGTCACGCAGATAAGAATTATAGATCACATGGTAGGAGCCAACCAGTCCTGCCAGGTTAAAGGTCTTGGTAGGCGCGTACACCGCAATGGTCCGGTTCTTTGCATCCTCGGAAACGCTCTGCGTCGGGATATGCTTTGCTCCCGGAAGTACGATATCCGACCAGATTTCATCGGAGATCACGACACAGTCATGTTTCCGATAGATTTCCATCGCTTTCTCAATCTCTTCTCTCTCCCAGACTCTTCCCGTCGGGTTATGCGGGGAACAGAAGATCGCACAGTGAATATGATTTTCCACGATCTTCTGTTCCATATCCTCATAATCCATGCGCCATACGCCGTTCTCGTCCCGCACCAGATCACTGAGGATCATCTTCCGTCCGTTATTGTTCATGGTTCCGGTGAAACCGATATATGTAGGAGAATGCAGCAGCACAGCTTCCCCCGGCGCGGTAAACGCCTGAAGCGCGGAAGCCACACAGCCCAACACTCCGTTCTCATAGCCGATATCTTCTTTCGTAATACCTTCCACGCCGAAACGGTCCTTATGCCAGCGGATAATGCTGTCGAAATATTCGTCCGAAAGAGCAAAATAACCGAAATGCGGATGTTTCAGCCGTTCTCCAACCTCCGCGAGAATCGTCGGGAGCGTCGGAAAGTTCATGTCAGCCACCCACATGGGGATTGCCGAAAATCCCTCTGCAACTTCCGCGCCGGGGATCGGAATCGAATCCACAGCGATCGCATCATGACCCTTGCGGTCCAGAATCGTAGTAAAATCGTACTTCATAGCCATAAGTCCTTTCTGTTGTATTTTTCTGTCATTGCCTATATTTTACGCCCGGCAGAGGCATTCGTCCACTGTTTTATTACCATATCCGGTCCGGCATTGCAACCGTTCCGTCGGCTGAACGGTACCCCGACGTTACAGTTCAGCTGGCGAGACGGTTACATCCCGGCATTATCTCTGCAGGTTCGTATCTTTCGATTTCATCACCCGGAGCACATCCTGCTCCGTGACGATATTAAAGTCCTTCTGGATCATCAGTTTCAGCACACTCGCGGTGATTGCAAAATCGATGGTCTTCTGAGGATCAAACCCTCGGACGATCCCGTGAAGCAGTCCGCCGGTGAAGGCGTCCCCTGCTCCCACCGCTTCCAGACTGTGAACGGTGTGTACCGGACTCTCATAAAATTTTCCATCCTTCAGATAAATGCCCATCCAGTCACCGTCCTCAACAGTGCGCATATTTCTCAAAACACTCGCCACCGCCTTGCAGTTCGGATACCGGCGCAGAATCTCTTCCATCCCTTTCCTGTAACTGTCGATCTGATCGATGCCGTGGGCCATATTTCCGTCAAAAGCATGGATTCCAAGCGTCGACTCGAAATCTTCGTCGTTAGCAATACAGAGATCCACATAATTCATCAGGTTTTTCATGACCTCCTGCGCCTTTTCCGTGCTCCACATTTTCGAGCGATAATTCAGATCACAGACCACCTGAATTCCGTGATCATGACAATACTGCAACGCTTCCAGAACCGCCTGTTCCACACTGGTGCTGATCGCCGGAGTCACCCCTGAAAAATAAAAGATATCAATCCCCTCAAGGATTTCTCCCCATGCAAACTCGCCGGCATCCGCCATCGCCAGAGCACTGTATTCCCGGTCATATACCACATTCGTCGGCCGGAGATCCGTACCCTTTTCGAAATAATAAATCCCCAGACGGGAACCGCCGTGAAGAACCTGCGAGGTATCCACGCCAAACCGGCGCACCTCCCCGAGAGCCGCTATTCCCACCGGGTTATCCGGAATTTTTGTCAGATACGCCGCCTCATCCCCAAACATCGCCAGAGAGACAGCCACATTGGACTCGGCGCCTCCGTAACTTGCCTCAAATGCATCTGACTGGAGGATCCGGAGATATTCCGGAGTCTTCAGCCGCAGCATGATCTCGCCAAATGTCATTACCTTCATATCTTTTCCTCCTGACACACTTACCGCGTCAATTTCCGTCAACCGATCTCAGACGTTCCTGATATCTTTCCGAAGAATCTTCGCGATCATTTCCTGATCCAGACTGCGGATCACTTCCGCCGCCATGGATACCGTCGCATCCACATCCTTTGCCGCGCAGAAATTATAGTGGCTGTGTACATAGCGGGACGGGATTCCCAGCACGAGGACCGGCACCGCCTGTCCCTCCAGGCTGATCTTTCCTGCATTGGTGCTGCCGCCTCTTCTCACAGCGTCCTGATAAGGGATTCCCATCGTGTCTCCGATCCGATGAGCCAGATCCATAAATACCGGATTTGAAATATAGCTCTTGTCAATATGGCGGATCTGTACGCCTTTGCCCATCACACACTGAGCCAGCCCGGCCGCATAATAGAAATCGTCCGCCGGCGATCCCTCAAACACGATCGCCAGGTCCGGTTTCACTGCCTGCGCCGTTACCGTGGCTCCACGGGTACCTACTTCCTCCTGCGCGGCAAACGCGCCGACCACGTCCACCGCAAGCGATGAATCCTTCGCCAGTTCCCGCATAGTTTCAATGATGCAGGCGCAGCCCAGACGGTTGTCAAACGCTTTTCCAAAGCAGATTCCGCGCTTTTCCTGATACTCAAAAGAAACGTCCGGCATGATCGGATCTCCCGGACGGATCCCGTAGGATTCCTCGACTTCCTCTCTGCTGCAGGCGCCAACATCCACCGCCAGTTCCTCGATATCAAGACTCTGATTTCCTTTCTCACTGTCTTTCAGAAAGTGTACCGGCTTGGAAGTGATGATCCCTTTGATCTTCTCTCCCTTCCCATTCCGTACGATCACCGAATGGGCCGGAAGACTGGTCAGATGGAAACCTCCAAGGGTCAATATATTTAACAGTCCGTTTTCCCGAATGGACTGCACCATAAATCCACATTCGTCCAGATGAGCATCCAGCATCACCACCGGCTTCTTTCCGGAAAAGTCCTTCCGTTTCATATAAACATTACACATCGCGTCGTTGGACACCTGAAACTCCTCCGTATGGCGGTAGATCACCCGGCATACCTCTTCTTCGAATCCACTTGGGCCAAACGCATTCGTCAGCTCCTCAATCAGTCGAATATCAGCCATTTTTCTATCTCCTTTCAGCAAAAAAATCCGACAGCCGTTCCGTTCTTCCAACGGCCGCCGTCCGGCTATTGAAAATCGCTTACTGCTATTGTACAATCGACCTGTGGAAATTGCAAGAATCCGGGACCGCTTTCTTGTAACGCCTTTCCTGTAACAGTTCAGCCGGCTGAACTGTTACGGCCTGTATTTGTCCCTTGCAAATTCGGAAAAAGTATAGTAAACTATTTAAGTGTTGATCTTATAGAAATGTTTCTGTAGCTCAGCAGGATAGAGCGTCCGCCTCCTAAGCGGAAGGCCGGCGGTTCGAATCCGCCCAGGAACGTAACCGAGAAGCCGAAAATTCCTTGACAGATCAAGGTTTTCGGCTTCTTTCATTTTCTGAAAAGATCTGAGCGCAGAATCTAACGTTGATCAGCAGTTCAGCGATATCATATGCTTACTGAACATGTAAACTTTTTTTACAAAGCTGGCACTAATGGAGGCATTTTATGCTTACGATCATATACGGAGATGCGGAAAACAGCATTTACAATACAAGTGTTTAATTGAAACATGACCCTTAAAAGCAGAACAGCCGCAGTTTTTTCGTCCGCGGCTGTTCTAAACTTTTCCGTTTACTGTCCTTTTCACATTATTTTATACAGGACGCTGTTCCCCCTCGGAACAGACTGCATGAGACTGGCCTCTTTCGCAGTCATCCCGCACTTGGGGAGACGAATCTGATACGGCATCCGTGCCCTTGCCTTTCGGACCAGCGTAATGTGCGGAACAAATCTGTCATCTGCACAGGGGATCCCGTTTTCTTTCAGCGCTGTGCGCAGATCCTTCACATAAGACTGCAGCTTCTGATTTCCTCTGACTCCGGCCCACAGAACATTTCCGAAATTTCCTTTTTCCGTAAGCGCCATCCGAAATTCCGGAAACGGCACTGACCGTAGGATCTCCTTTATCCTTCCCGGATCTTCATATTCTCCGATAAAAGCCAGCGTCATATGAAGATTCTGCACCGGAACATAGTTTCCCTCAACGCCCTGCTTTTTCAGATCATGCATAGCGCCAACCAAAGCGTTTTTCATCTCTTCTGACAATGGAATTGCCACAAACAATCTCATATCCGTCCGCCTCCTTATGACCGTTAATCGTTCAACGGTAAAACTGCTGCCGGAACTGCTCTGCAGCAGAGCAGCTTTCCGCTACATTCATTGTAAGTTGTCATGTCCTTTTTTTCAATGAATTTGTCCTGCACACTTAAAAAAGCAGTAAATGCACAGACCTGTCTGAACGGTTACTCATTCATATATTTATCGTATAGAATCCCTTGATTTCATTATACTTCTTTTATATACTTTAATTTGTGAAAGAAAAGGTTCTGGCAAATGATGCAAGCACGGCAGCCGCTTGGCGGGTGTATCGCTCTCTGTGGGGCAGGGGGCAGCGTTTCTTATATTGTCTCAGCAGAGACGCAATATAAATCGTACGGAGGTGCCAGCTATGGATCATATGATTTCAAAAGAGCAGGGCTGCAAAGGACGGTGAGAATAATGAAGCGTATATTTTTTGTGGAAGACGATCTGAGTCTGATCAACGGTCTGTCTTTTGCTCTCAAAAGACAGGGGTATGATCTCGATATCGCCCGGACAAAGGCGGAAGCGGAGCGGCTGTGGGGACATGGAAATTACGATCTGGTCATTCTGGACGTATCTCTTCCCGACGGCTCCGGATTTGACCTGTGCAAAAAGATCCGGAAAACATCAAAGGTTCCGATCATGTTTCTGACCGCCGCAGACGAAGAGACGGACATCATTATGGGACTCGATATCGGCGGCGACGATTATATGACAAAGCCATTTAAGCTGGCGGTGTTTCTTTCCAGGATAAACGCGCTTCTGCGCAGAAGCGAAAATTTCAGCCGGACAGAGGCAGAACTGGAATCCAACGGCATCAAAGTGCTGCTGCTCAAAAGGGAAGTTTACAAAAACGGAACGCTGATCGATCTCACAGCCAGCGAGTACAAACTCCTGTGCCTGTTTATGGAAAACCCGGATATCGTTCTGTCGCCGGAACAGATCCTGGGCAGACTTTGGGACTGTGAAGAAAACTTTATCAACAGCAACACTCTGACCGTATACATCCGCCGGCTGCGCACAAAAATCGAGGAAGACCCCGCCGATCCGCAGAACATTGTGACCGTCCGGCGCATGGGCTATAAATGGAATACTTCGGATCGAGGTGCGTTATGAAGATACTGGCAAACCGAAAAATAAAGCTTCTTTTCTGCTGTGTGTTCCTCACTTTTGTTGTATTCACCCTGATTTCCATCGTCTGCGTCTGTCTGAAACCAAAAAATTTACCTCTTTATGTCCTGCTGTCTTCCACCGCCATGGGGCTTTCTGTTTTCGGCGCCATGTATCTGTATTTCAGGGAGCAGCATAAGGTCATGGAAAACGCCATATTTCAGATCAGCGACTATCTGTCGGGAAACCGCAGCGCCCGCATCGAATGCGACGACGAAGGCGAACTGTACCGCCTGTTCCATGAAGTCAATTCCCTGGTCTCTATTTTGAACGCCCATGCCGAAAATAAAAGGCGGGCAAAAAAATTCATGAAAGATACCATATCCGACATTTCCCACCAGCTGAAAACACCGCTGGCCGCCCTGAACATTTATAACGGACTGATGCAGGAGGAGGCGGAAAATACACCTGCGGTCAGAGAATTCGCATCCCTATCGGAGCAGGAACTTGACCGGATCGAGACACTCGTCCAGAATCTTTTGAAAATCACAAAACTGGACGCCGGAACGATCGTGCTCGAGAAATCCCTGGAAAATGTATCGGAAATGATGCGTTCTATTGAGAAACATTTTGCTTATCAGGCTGTGCAGGAAGACAAAACGCTCTCCCTCTGCGGAGACGATACTGTTGTCCTATTATGCGACCGGAACTGGCTGACAGAGGCAGTCAGCAATATTGTCAAAAATGCTTTCGATCACACGGTGAAAGGCGCCGAGATCCGTATTGAATGGCGGAAATTCGCCTCAGTGGTACAGATCATCGTCCGGGACAACGGCAGCGGTATCCACCCGGAGGATCTTCCTCATATATTTAAGCGATTCTATCGAAGCCGCTTTTCCAAAGACACGCAAGGCCTCGGACTGGGGCTGCCGCTGGCAAAGGCCATTATTGAAGCTCACAGCGGCACAATCGAAGTTGACAGTGAACTGGGAATCGGCACATCCTTTACGATCAATTTTCTGATTCCTACAAAATTGTAGGATGTACGTCATCTTACCGTAAGGTTGGCGTGTTACCCTTTCTATATCAAAACAGAAAGAGGTGTTGAACCAAATGGAATTATTAGAAGTTAGAAATGTCTCGAAGACCTACGGGACCGGAGAAGCCACCGTTCATGCTTTGAAGAACGCCGCCGGAACATCGGCTTCATCTTCCAGAGTTTTAACCTGATCCCGGAACTGACCGTTGAGCAGAACATTATCTTCCCGGTGCTGCTTGATTATCAGAAGCCGGACAGGAAATATCTGGAGGAACTTCTGGCGGTACTTGGGCTTGAGGAGCGGCGCAATCACCTGCCGGGCCAGCTGTCCGGCGGACAGCAGCAGCGCGTGGCCATCGGGCGTGCATTGATCACCAGACCGGCGCTGATCCTCGCCGACGAACCCACGGGAAACCTGGACACACAGAACACCAGTGAAGTCATCGCTTTGCTGAAGGAAGCCTCCCGGATGTACCAACAGACGATCCTCATGATCACTCATAGCCGTTCTATCTCGCAGACCGCCGACCGCATCCTGCAGGTGTCCGACGGTGTGCTGACCGATTTCGGGAGGTGCCGCGAATGAAAAGCTATTTAAATCTGATTCCTATTTCAGCAAAAGTACGGAAACGCCAGAACCGGATGATGATCCTGTGCATTACCATTTCCGTACTGCTGGTGACAGCCATTTTCAGTTCAGCAGACATGACGATCCGGGGCGAAAGTCTGACCATGCAGGAAAAGCACGGAAGCTGGCATCTTCAGCTGAAAAATATTTCCCGCGAGACAGCAGAAGACATCAGCCGGCGCTCCGATGTCACGGCAGTCGGATGGTCAGCCGTATTCAACTCCGACGGCGAACAGCCCTATGATATCGGCGGGAGAAAAGCGGTTCTGTACGGCACAGATAAAACATATCTGTCTGAGCTTACAAACAGCATGGAAGAAGGAACGTTTCCGCAGACCGACAGGGAAATCGTTCTCAGTTCCAATGCAAAACTCGCTTTAGATGTATCGCTCGGCGACCCGGTGACGGTACATACGCCTGCCGGCGATGTGGATTTTACTGTCTCCGGTTTCGGATCGGATGACCGGGAGTATTACGCCGGACAGACCTATCTGATCGCAGTATATATGACAGAGGATGCTTTCGCATCTCTCATGGAGGAAAACAGTGTTTCAGACCTCTCTCCCATCTGTTATGTACAGTTTCAGAGTGCCGCAAAAGCCTCCCAGGCAGTAACAGAACTCCGGCAGCAATACGGTTTGCCGGAAGACGCTGTCTTGGAAAATACTGTGGTTATGGGACTCGCCGGTCAGAGTAGCAGCGAATCCATGAAGAACATTTATGGAATCGCCGCCGTCCTGTTTGTCATGGTATTGCTGGCCGGTGTATTGATGATTTCCGGCGGCATGAACAGCAACGTCGCTCAGCGGACAAAGTTCTTTGGTATGATGCGCTGTATCGGCGCAAGCCGCCGGCAGATCATCCGGTTTGTCCGTCTGGAAGCATTGAACTGGTGCAAAACGGCCGTTCCGATCGGTCTGGTTTCAGGTACGCTGATCACCTGGGGCGTCTGTGCACTGCTCCATTACGAGATCGGCGGCGAATTTGCATCCACACCGGTATTCGCCTTAAGCCCCATCGGGCTCGTCAGCGGTGCGGCAATCGGAATCGTGACAGTTCTCCTGGCAGCACAGGCTCCTGCAAAACGCGCCTCCAAAGTCTCTCCGATGGCGGCAGTCTCCGGAAATACGGATGCGGCCCCTCCTGTGCGCCATACCTTGAAATCACTTTTCGGAAACATCGAGTGGACTCTGGGCATACACCACGCAACCGCCTCCCGGAAAAACTGGTTTCTGATGACCGCCAGCTTTTCACTCAGCATCGTCCTCTTCCTGTGCTTTTCGGTAGGACTGGAATTTGCCCGCGAACTGCTGCCCTCCCTGCGGCCATGGCAGCCGGACGTTACACTCAACGGTTATACCAACGCCCTTGTTCTGGAACAGGATCTGATGGACGAACTTCGCTCCATCACAGGAGTAAAACAGACTTTCGGAGTCTCTTACCTTGAAAATGTCCCGGCAGATTCTTCGAGAGACGGGATCGACCATGTGAACCTTATGTCTTACAGTGATTATCTGCTGGACTGTTCCTCGGAAAGCGTCGTGGAAGGGGACATATCGGCTATTTATGAAAGCAACAGCCAGGTTATGACAGTCAGCAACAAAGACAACCCTCTGAAAGTCGGAGATACCCTGCAGATTGCGGGAAAGGAAGTCGTGATCGCGTGCTCTGTCTCCGACAGTATATACCCCAGCGAATACAGCGTTATCTGCACGCAGGAAACATTTGAATGGCTGACCGGAGAACACAATTACAGCCTGATCGGTATACAGCTAACGGATGACGCTTCCGACGATACCGTACGCCAGATCAGTAACCTTACGGACAGCGATGTGATCTTTTCAGATTTGCGCGAAAGAAATCAGGAGGATGCCGCTACCTATCTGGCAGCGCAGTTGATTTTATATACCTTCCTGGCAATCCTGGCAATGATCACACTGTTCAATATGGTCAACAGTATTTCCATGAGCGTCACAGCGCGTATCAAACAGTACGGCGCTATGCGGGCCGTCGGCATGGACGGCAGACAACTCACCCGCATGATCGGCACGGAAGCCTTCACTTATGCCATTTCCGGTCTTTTGGTCGGCTGCAGTGCAGGCCTTGCGCTTAGCCGTCTTCTATATCTCAGACTGGTCACACGATACTTTGGCTCTTCCTGGAGCCTGCCTGTAACCTTACTCTGCATTGTTGTCATCTTTGATCTTGCATCCGCTCTCATTGCGATATACGCGCCCGCCAAGCGGATACGGAACATGGCAATCACTGATACTATTAATGAATTATAAACTCTTGTTCACGGCGCTCTATATGCAGATATCCGAAAGAAATGCAAGACGCCGCCAATGTTTACAAGATGAATATTTACAGACTTTTTCTCACCAGAATATATTCCTGATTTCTGTACACTTCTTCAAATCCGCAGGATAGAAACAGTTCAACGGACGGATTATCGATGGCAATATCATCATACAGACAGGGTCTGCCGTTTGCTCTGGCTGCATCGCAGAGCAGCAGCAGACCCTGTCTGCCGAATCCGTTTCCCCGTTCATACGCTAATACGATCACATCACAGATATAATAATCCCTTGCTTCATCAAAATGATAAGACACCTCTCCCACAAACTGGTCTCTTACTGTATCTTTGAGATATCTGTAAAACCGTTTTCCAGACGGATCGGAAAACCAGCGCTGATACCAGCCATTCCAGCACTCCTCCGGAAAAGAAATCGTTCCTCCATAAGCATGATTGTAAGCCATCGTTTTCTCATCGCCTATCAGGCGCCGGCGAAAATCCATTTCCGAAAGACGTGGCTGATATAAAATCAACGTGCTCCCGGTAATCCCGCCATGATTGATATTTTCTATTTAAGTCCCCTCCTGATTTTCTTACACAAATCTAACTGCAACAGTAATCCTCTCTTCCAATGATTCTGACTGTCAAATTCACAGAAATATGTGTTATACTGATAACAAGACTATCCGAAAAAGGCAGGGCAAGATTCATTCAGCGAATACATTCACTGCCAGATAACTATCACAAACCGGAGGTAATATAACAATGGCATCCGAACAAAGCAAAGAACTGTATCAGCTTCTGATCAGCAGAGGCTACCCGAAAGATTTGTGCTCAGAGATCGCATATAAACACATGAACACCGATTACACCGCTACCCGAATGCTCGGCTACCTGTACCGGATCACAAACCCAAGGATCGAGGACCTGATAGACGAAATGCTGTCCATTTTAAGCGACAGAGATGCGATCATTCAGAAAAAAGAGTATGAACACGCTCAGTCTGTGATCAACGATGTATACCGAAACGGCTTATGATCCTTTCGGTATGCTCTCCTCCATCAAAGTCAGGAACCTCTTGATCGCCGGATGATCCTGGTCCTGCCGCCAATATACCCCAAAGGACACTTTGGGCAGATCGGTCACCGGGATATAACACAGGCCCGGCTCTCTGGAGGTCGGAAGATCCGGATACAGCGTATACCCGATCTGCGCCTTGACCAGAGTGAGAGCGCTCTCGATACTCTCCGTCAGGAACCGCTGCTCCGGCGGAAGATTCACCAGAACGCTGCTTTGGATCGTAAAAACAGAATCCGAGATCTGACTCGGCGAACAGACGATAAAGTTTCCCTTCAGATCCTCCTTCGTCAGCGACCGGCATTTCGCCATCGGATGTTCCTCAGAACAGATACAGACGGTCGGCGCCAGATAAAGCTCCCTGTAATACAGCGGAGTTTTTTTCTGCGCGTCACCGACGCCCAGCGCTGCATGAAGCTGATGATTTTCGACCAGTCCGAAGAGCGCAGGGAACGGAACCATCTGAATCGACGGGCGCAGCAGCGGAAACTCCCCGGTCAGCTTTTTCAGCACCGGCGGCAGCAGGTTCATTTCCATATAATTGTGACACCCCAGCTCCAACGGTATGAAATGTTCCTGCTTTCCAAGACGTTCCTTGGCAGAAAACGCTGTCCGCAGGATCAGTCTCGCATCCGCGAGAAACTGGATGCCCTCCTGTGTCAGAGAAACACTCTTGCTTGTCCGGTTAAAAAGCTTTACCTCCAGTTCCTCTTCCAGTGTCTGGATCTGATGACTGACAGCTGGCTGCGTAATCTTCAGCACTCTGGATGCCTTGGAGAAATTCAGATGTTCCGCTACCGTTACAAAACACTTTAGCTGTACAGTGTTCATATTTACCTCCTCCTGACGCATTTACTGCGTCAATCATGGTAGATTTGGAAGTTTACTTCCAAACTTACCTCTTCCTGCCCGCTCTTTCTATTGACCTTCCTGTATCTTATCTCCGACCGGGCAGCCAATCCGCCGGCCGGAAGACAGCTCTTTTTATTATAATTCACTTCCGATGGCCGTTCAAGCCGCAGAATCAGAGAACCTTCTAAAAAAACAAACGTAAATATCTATAAAAGTTTTTTATAGAATATAACAATTTTGAATTTCACATTTTCAAAAATACGCGCTACAATCTTTTATGTATTCAGAAAGCAAGCATACGAACTGTCTACTTTTAAATTGTTTTCGAAATACATATGCAGGAGGTGTTGATAAAAATGGCAGAAGTATCCGGCGCAGAAGAACTCATCTACACGATGAAAAAGATCAGTCTTGATCTGACTGCGCAGTT
Organism: Candidatus Fusicatenibacter merdavium; assembly: GCA_019115005.1. Taxonomy (GTDB): domain Bacteria; phylum Bacillota; class Clostridia; order Lachnospirales; family Lachnospiraceae; genus Fusicatenibacter; species Fusicatenibacter merdavium. Next base: position 13,548 of record DXEK01000174.1, read on the forward strand.
GGAACTGAATTTGAAAACCGAGGATATCAGCGGAGTTCAGGTTTATTTCATGGTATATATTCTGAGACATCATCGGGACGGCAGCTATCTTACAGACATGTGCCATGAGATCGGCGTATCGAAATCGACGCTGTCCGCACTGATCAAAAAACTCAGGGAAAAAGGTTATCTATATTTTCAGGAAGACCCTGACGATATCCGAAAAAAGAAAGTCCTCCCCACGGAAAAACTTTTTTCTGAAGGAGGTTTATTTCTTCAGAAAGCAGAACAGATGGAAGCGGAAATCTGCAGTGTGCTCGACCCACAGGAAATCCGCCTGCTCTGCAGTCTGGAGCGAAAACTTTTGTCACAGTTTACAAAGATGGAACTGGAGCACAATGAAGTAAAAAATGACAGGAGGTTATATTACCGTGAGAAAAGTTTTACAGCAACTCAAACAGTATAAGCGGAACACCTTTCTATGTATCGGTCTGACCGCTCTTGAAGTGATTATGGAAATACTGATGCCCTTTGTCACTTCCATTATCATCGACAGAGGACTGGAAGCCGGCAATCTTTCCGTTGTCTACCGATATGGAGCTCTGATGGTAGTCATGGCTTTCCTGAGTTTGTTTTTCGGAGCGACCGCGGGAAGAAATGCTGCCAGCGCATCCGCAGGACTTTCGGCAAATCTGCGTGAAGCGATTTACGCCAACATACAGACTTTTTCTTTTTCCAACATAGACAAATTCAGCGTTCCCGGTCTTGTGACCCGTATGACTACAGATATCACAAACGTACAGAACGCTTTCATGTCGATCATCCGAGTGGCAGTCCGCGCCCCGCTGAACCTGATCTTCAGCTTTATCATGTGTATGATCATCAGCCCGCGCCTGAGCGCCATGTTCCTGATCGCAGTTGTGTTCCTGGTGGTTGTAATCTTCTCTATCATGATCATTACACTGAAGATCTTCAACCAGGTATTCCGCAAATACGATGATCTGAACGCCAGCGTACAGGAAAATGTTTCGGCAATCCGTGTCGTTAAAGCATTTGTCCGTGAGGATTATGAGGATGTCAAGTTTTCCAAAGCGTCAAAAATGCTTTATGATCTTTCCGTAAAAGCAGAAGGACTTCTGGCGTTTAATAACCCGGCGATGATGGTCGCCGTTTATTTCTGTATCATTTCCGTTTCATGGTTCGGCGCGAAATTTATCGTCGGCGGTTCCATGACCACCGGAGATCTGACCAGTCTGTTCAGCTACATTATGTCTCTGCTGATGAGTCTGATGATGCTCTCCATGGTTGTCGTTATGATCAGTATGTCTCTGGCAAGTATCCGAAGAATCAGCGAAGTTCTGAATGAGAAAGCCGACATCGCCGATCCGGAGCAGCCAGTGATGGCCGTATCGGACGGACGGATCGACTTTAACCACGTAAACTTTTCCTACAAACACGGCAGCGGTAAAAATTCTCTTTCCGACATTGATCTTCACATCAAGAGCGGCGAGACGATCGGCGTGATCGGAGGAACCGGATCCGGTAAGAGCAGTCTTGTCAATCTGATCTGCCGTCTGTACGACGTAGACGAAGGTTCCGTCTGTGTCGGCGGTGTGGATGTCCGTAATTACGACACAGAGGTTCTGAGAAACCAGGTTTCCGTGGTTCTCCAGAAAAATACCCTGTTTTCCGGAACGATTCTTGATAACCTCCGCTGGGGCAATCCTGACGCCACCGATGAGGAATGTATCGAGGCATGTAAAGCGGCCTGCGCCGACGAGTTTATCGAGCGTATGCCGGATAACTATAATACAAGGATCGAACGGGGCGGCTCCAACGTTTCCGGCGGTCAGAAACAGCGTCTCTGTATCGCCCGCGCCCTGCTGAAAAAGCCGAAGGTCCTGATCCTGGACGACTCGACCAGCGCTGTCGATACGGCAACAGACGCAAGCATCCGCGCAGCATTCGCAAAAGAGATTCCGGGAACGACAAAGATCATCATCGCTCAGCGGATTTCCAGTGTACAGTCTGCCGACCGGATCCTGGTACTGGACGACGGAAAGATCAACGCCTTTGACACCCATGAGAATCTGCTGAAGACCAATGAGATCTATCAGGAGATCTATACCTCACAGCTTGAAGGCAGCGGCGACTTTGACCAGCCGGCGTAATACAGGAAGGAGGAAACGTGTTCTATGAATGAAAAGAAATCGAGACCCGAAGTATCGATGGCCACAAGCCTGATCAAAAGGGTCGTTCAATATATGCTTCACTATTATAAAATTCCGTTTCTGATCGTGGTGCTCTGTATCATGATCACGGCAGTTGCGACGGTCGTCGGATCAACCTTTCCGCAAACACTGATCGACGATTACATCACTCCGATGCTTGCCAACGGCTCCGATAATTTCAGCGGCCTGGCCTCCGATCTGATCCGCCTGGCATGCATCATGGCAGTCGGCGTTGTCACTGCCTTCACCTATAACCGTATCATGGTAAATGTAAGCCAGGGAACCATGCTCCATCTCAGAAACGATCTGTTTCACAAAATGGAGTCTCTGCCGATCAAATACTTTGATACCCACGCGCACGGCGATATCATGTCCGTGTATACCAACGATGTAGATACACTCAGACAGATGCTCAGCCAGAGTATCCCACAGATCATCAACTCCGTACTCACCATGGCCGCCACCCTGGTCACCATGATCATCCTGAATCCTGCTCTGACCGTGATCTCGCTCCTGACTGCATTTGTCATGCTTTTCGTCACTTCAAAATTTTCAAAGCTGTCCGGAAAATATTATATCCGCCAGCAGATCGACCTTGGAAAAGTAGACGGCTTCATCGAAGAAATGCTGGACGGCCAGAAGGTCGTAAAAGTATTCTGCCATGAGCAGGCTGCAATGGATGATTTTCATAAAGTAAATGAAGAACTGAGAAACAGTACCGACAAGGCCAACGGCTACGCCAACCTGCTGATGCCGGTCAACGCCAACATCGGATGGATCAGCTACGCACTGGTAGCGATCATCGGCGCGATCCTCGGGATCAACGAACTGGCCGGCGTTACCATCGGTACCGTCGTCACTTTTGTCGGCCTGAACCGAAGCTTTACCAACCCGATCACACAGGTCAGCCAGCAGATCAACTTTGTTGTCAACGCCGCAGCCGGCGCGCAGCGTGTCTTCGACCTGATGGATCAGGAACCGGAAAAAGACGAAGGATATGTGGAACTTGTCAATGCAAAAGTAGATGAAAACGGACAGCTGACCGAATCCCCGACCAGAACCAATCTCTGGGCATGGAAACACCCGCACAAAGCAGAGGGAACGGTCACCTACACCAGACAGGAAGGCGCGGTTGTCTTCGACGATGTGGATTTCGGCTACACAGACGACAAGATTGTCCTGCACAACATCAGCCTTTACGCGAAACCGGGACAGAAGATCGCATTTGTCGGCGCCACCGGAGCCGGAAAGACGACGATCACCAACCTGATCAACCGTTTCTACGATATCGCAGATGGAAAAATCCGCTACGACGGCATCAATATCAATAAGATTAAGAAACCGGATCTGCGCCGTTCCCTGGGAATCGTTCTCCAGGATACACATTTGTTCACCGGAACCGTTATGGACAACATCCGTTACGGAAAGCTTGACGCCACAGATGAAGAGTGTATCAACGCTGCGAAACTTGCCAATGCCGACGGATTCATCCGCCGTCTGCCCAACGGATACGATACCATGCTGACCGGAGACGGCGCCAACCTTAGCCAGGGGCAGCGGCAGCTACTGGCGATCGCCCGTGCAGCCGTAGCAGACCCGCCGGCGCTGATCCTGGACGAAGCCACTTCCTCCATCGATACCCGTACCGAAAAGCTGGTACAGAGCGGTATGGACGCGCTGATGAAAGGACGTACCACGTTTGTCATCGCGCACCGACTGTCCACCGTAAAGAACTCCGACTGTATCATGGTCATGGAACAGGGCCGCATCATCGAGCGCGGTACCCACGACGAACTGATCGAGGCAAAAGGAAAATACTATCAGCTGTATACCGGTAATTTCGCAGATTAAAAAACAGCCTGACTAATCCGGCCATTGAAGAATCATCAAAAAACTCTGCAGTTTTGTTTCTGCAGAGTTTTTTGAACTTTTTTATTTTTTCGCTCTCAAAATCTTTTTCTCTGTAACCGTTATCCGTCCGAACAATTGCTTCTCCAATCAGCGCGGCCCGTCTTTTGTCGTCTCGGACACCGACCGGACAAAATCATACTGATTAGATTGTTTTCTATATTTGTCCGGACTAATCCCTTTCTCCGCACGGAATACTTTTCCGAAATAATTATTATTGGAATAGCCAACCATCTCAGCGATCTCCTGTAGCGTATAATCCGTCTTCGTCATAAGCAGACGGCAGGCCTGAGAAATGCGGAGTTCTCTGAGATATCTGCCGGGAGAGATCCCGTATTTCCTGTGAAATTCCTTGCACATATAATATTTTGACATTCCTGCATGCTCTGCCACCAGGTCAAGATTCAGCTCATTCCTGTAATAATTCCGGTCCATATATTCTTTTGCATCATCCACGTTTGTCCGCTCGCTTGCAGACAAAGTCACCGCATACTCTGCCAGGCGAGTCCACAGATCATAGGCGATCCTGGAATTTTCAAACAGAGAATTCCACTGTCTTTCCAGCGCCATCTGATAAATCTCCATCATCCGGGAAGGCAGTCCGCATTTTTCTGGAAGCCGGACCACCGGACCGCTCATTCGATAAATCTTTCGCAACAACGGAAGACATTCTTTTGAAAATTCCAGATACAGGAACTCCCATCCCACAGAATCTTCCGGCAGATAGTACCAGCTGTTCCCCGGTATTTCAAACAAAAAGGCTTCTTCTTTTCCGACACGGTAACGTGTCCCGTCGATCTCAAAAACCCCTTCTCCGTTAAACGTATATTGGATCACACACTTTGCGTCTGTGCGGGTACGATTATCGTGAAAATACTCCTGGGTACAGACATTCTGAAGTCCGATTCCTTCCATTATCAGCAGAGACAAATCCGAGGCAGACTGAAACGCAATGGAATGATGCGGAACTGAAATCATAAGAATTTTCCTCCTGTTTTATTTTCCCTTCATGTACCGTAACCGTTCATCTGTCTGAACGGTTACATTATATCTCAGCCTCGATAAAATGACAAGAATTTACCATCTCATCCCGATTGTTACCATTTAAAAAAAACGGTCCGAAAGATACAATGAAAGAAAGAATCCAGAACAAAAATATAAGTAAAGGAGACCAAACAAATGAGCAGAAAAGCAATGTGCGCAGTTCCCCCGATGGGCTGGAACTCATGGAACTCATTCACAGAGAAGATCAATGAGGATCTGATCCGGGAAACCGTCGACGCAATGAAAAAGCAGGGGCTGCAGAAAGCCGGCTATGAATATGTGGTCATCGACGACTGCTGGAGCATGAAGGAACGTGACAAAGACGGAAATCTTGTTCCCGACCCGGAAAAATTTCCTCACGGTATGAAGGCGGTAGCCGATTATGTCCACGAAAACGGATTTAAGTTTGGAATGTACAGCTGCTGCGGAACCCGGACCTGCGCCAATTATCCGGGAAGCTTTGAACATGAGTATGAAGACGCAAAACAGTTTGCAGCGTGGGGCGTAGATTATCTCAAGTATGATAACTGCTTCAAACCCCAGCACCTGGATGACAGAAACCTGTACCGCAGAATGGGACTGGCTCTGGCAAACAGTGGAAGAGATATCGTCTTCTCTGCCTGCCAGTGGGGAACGGAATCCGTTCATGAATGGATCAGCTCTTCAGGCGCGCACCTGTTCCGCTCTACCATCGATATCAATGATTCCTGGAATTCCATCAAGGATATCGCTCTTTCCCAGATGGACAAAACGGCTTATTCCAGTGCTTATTGCCACAATGATATGGATATGCTGGTCGTCGGCATGTACGGAAAAGGCGGAGATGAATATATTTCTGCCGGCGGATGTACCGACGAGGAATACCAGACCCATTTCGCCCTGTGGGCAATGATGAATTCGCCTCTTATGATCGGATGTGATGTCCGGAACATGACGGAACAGACGAAAAAAATCTTACTGAACAAAGATCTGATCGCGATCAATCAGGATATCGAGTGCCGGGCGCCCTTCCAGGTACAGTGTACCTCCAACAGTCCGGATACATATGTCCTGGTCAAATTCCTGTCCAACGGTGATATCGCGATCGGAATGTTCAACTTTGGAGACACCCCGACATTGGCGGCTGTTGATTTCTGGGATCTGGGACTCCCGACCAGCGCCGGAAAGTGTCTGGAAATCTACGACTGCATCGAACATGAAAATATCGGGAAAAAGAGCGAGATGCTCACAGCAACAGTGGCAGCTCACGGATCGAAAGTTTACAGATGCAAAATGGTGGAAAAAGAATGACCGATCATCTCTGTAAAGTGTGTGGAAAAAACCTGATGTCCGACGAGATCGCCCTGCACAGAAAACTGTTCGGCAGGGCATCGACAGAATTCATGTGTCTCGACTGCCAGGCGGCCTATCTGCGGGTTGACCGCAGCCGCCTGGAAAAGACGATCGAAAGGTACCATAAAAGCGGCACCTGCGTTCTGTTTGCAAAATGGTGACCCGCCGCCCTGCAGACCTGTGTCCTGCAGATTGCCTGCAGGGTTTTGACCATACAGATATTGAAAGAAAGGAAAAATCTATGTCTGAGACACCAAAAGTAAGATGCGAGATTTACTGTCAGAAAGGAAAATCTCTGAACGCTGTATTTCCTGTCAACACCGGCGGATACGAACAAAACGGAATTCGGGTCAATCTGACGGAACGGACGGAAAACGGCTGCCGCCTGGGGGAAATCTCCGTCCGGATCAAAAATGAATCCTGCCGGGAAAACGATAATCTTCGTATGGAGAATCCCATAAGGATCTACCTGCCGGTCAGACCACTGCCTGAAAAGATCACGGCCATGTACCTTTATAATGAATGGTGGACAAGACCCGCATTCACCGACACGTTCAAAGGTATTCCTGAGCACACACAGGTTGCATTTTTTCAGTATAAAGATCGGTTTGCATGTATAGTGCCAATGATCGGACAGAAATTCAAAACTTCTATGATCCCCGGAACAGAAACAGAAATCGGCCTGGAAATGACAGCCTGGACAGGCGGACAGTGTTCGCTGGATGAGCCCCTGTATCTCTTTGCAGAAGCTCCCGTTCTCCAGGAAGCCATCCACAAAGCATTTTCCTGGCTGGCGGAATATAAAGGAATACGTATGAGGAAAGACCGCAGAGTACCGGAAATGTTCCGGTATCTTGGCTGGTGCAGCTGGGACGCTTTCTATAAAGAAGTCTCCGAAAAAGGGATCCGCGACAAAGCCGCAGAACTGGCTGAAAAACAGGTTCCTGTAAAATGGATGCTGATCGACGACGGATGGCTTTCCTCAAGAGAGGAACTGCTCAGCGATTTTCATCCGGACAGAGAAAAATTTCCGGAAGGCTTCCGGAAGATGACTGACGATATCCGGGAACAGAACAAGATCCGCTGGTTCGGCGTATGGCACGCGCTGGGCGGCTACTGGGGCGGTATCGCTCCGGAAAGCGATCTGGCCTTAAAAGAAAGCGCTCACTTATATGCCACGGCGAACGGAAAACTGGTTCCCAGCCCTTTTACCGGTGATAAGTTCTATCGTGACTGGTATAGAGAGCTGAACCGGGAAGGTATCTGTTTTGTAAAAGTAGACGGTCAGAGCGCCGTTCCCTATTACTTTGAGAACAGCCTGCCGGTATGCGAAGCAGCCGCCGGTATGAACCAGGCGCTGGAAAGCGGCGCATCTCTGATGGACGGCGCAGTTGTAAACTGTATGGGGATGGCGATGGAAAACATTCTTGCAAGACCCGTATCCGCGATCTCCAGAAACAGTGATGATTTTGTACCTGACAAGGAGGGCGGCTTTGTGGAACATCTTCTGCAAAACGCCTATAACTCCCTGTATCACAACGAATTATACTGCTGTGATTGGGATATGTTCTGGACCACACACAGAGATGCCGAAAAGCACAGTCTTCTCCGCGCCGTCAGCGGCGGACCGGTCTACGTCAGCGACAAAGTGGGCGCCACCGATCCGGAGATCCTGAAACCCCTGATCTATCAGAACGGCGAACTCCTGATGATGGATCGATCGGCCAGACCATCCGACGATTGTGTATTTTCGGATCCTACGGCAGGTGGGGTTCTGAAGCTTCACAACGTGGCATCCTATGGCGGCATCCAGAAAGCCGGCGGGTTTGCCGTATATAATCTGACCGGACAGAGACAGGAATTCTCTTTCTCGCCGGCCGAAATCCCGGATCTGGAAGCTGCCGATACGTATTGTCTCTATGACTATTTCAGAAAAAAATCTGTTCTTCTCGACAGATACGGCAGATACGAAGACACTTTGAAAGAAAACGGCTTCGGATGGTTCCTTCTGCTTCCCTGCGGACAGCATGTGACCTTCCTGGGACTTCTGAAGAAATATGCCGGATTTATGGCCGTCGAAAGTATCTGCGAATCCGAAGACACTTCCATCGCCATCATCCGGGAATCCGGACTGCTTGGATGGTCTTCGGAAAAAGAACCCGCTAAAGTAACGCTCAATGGCATAGATATGACTGGAAGTATCAAAAAACAGGACGGACTTTATACTCTGTCCCTTCCGGAGACATCTGAAAAAGCCGTCCTTTGTATTGAAAAATAGAAAACAGCGAAATAAAAAGAAACGCCTGTGGAATGTTTTCCGTTCAGAGAAAACATTCCACAGGCGTATTTCGATTGTTTTTGTCTCAGTTTATCGTTCCCTGGAGCCAGATCTGACCCTTAAACCTTCTTCCGACCTCCGGCTCTCCGAGCAGATCCTTCTCATTCACGCAGATGTCCAGCGGAACATCGTTGCACAGAATGCTCATCTGCCACAGTTTTTCTCCGGTCATGGAATTCACTGTTTTGCTGACGTCCGTGATCTCTCCCAGAATACTGTACTGATCGCATTCCAGTCCATAAGGCATAAAGTAATTGTCCACAATGGAAAGCACATCCTCATGCACGATCCGCCGTGAGATCATCGCATACGTATCGATATCCTCCATAGTCAGACTCTCGATCGCATCCTCATCCCCGTCTCTTGCCGCGGCCAGCAGCGAACTCTTCTGCTGCCATGAATCTTTCTCTTTCGCGACTTTTTCCGGATCTTTCCGCACCGGCAGCAGGATCATTCCATCCCGCGCCAGCCCCGACAGTCTCAGTGGCGGCTGCGCTTTCAATTCTTTCGGTTCCCTTCTGGCATTAAGATAATCTGCGGCATTGATCAGGTAAAAGATCAATGTGATTCCGAGTCTCAGATCGTCGCAGCCGCCGGCATAGGATTCCGTCGCCGCATGGCGTTCCACAGATACATCCTCGTATGTGGTGATCTGCCCGCCGGTGAAATACGGATGATAATATTCCATCTGGAATTCTCCGTCCTCATCGTACTCGCCGCAGACGGTTATTCCACAATCATATCCATATTCTTTGGAGATTTCCACAAAAGAATGGTGTTTTTCATTTTCTACTATCTTCTTGGTGTCGTAATTATCCAATACATCTCTCAGGATTGCATCCAGATCCTTTTTGCTTTTCAAATCGGAGAATCCTACAGTTTTCAGAAATTCATGCATGAAAAACACCTCCTCTTCTTCCTCTTTTATTTCTCATTCTTTCTTTTTCTCTGTTCCTTCAGAACATTTTTTCTTATTTTTTCGGGATCAGTTTTTCCTTGCCGCCCATGTACATACGAAGAGGCTCCGGAATATTTACCGTGCCGTCGGCATTCAGGTTGTTCTCCAGAAATGCGATCAGCATACGCGGCGGAGCGACTACGGTATTGTTTAATGTATGCGCCAGATACTTGCCCTTTTCACCGTTGACACGGATTTTCAGTCTTCTTGCCTGAGCATCTCCCAGATTGGAACAGCTTCCCACCTCGAAATACTTCTTCTGACGCGGAGACCATGCTTCCACATCCACAGATTTCACTTTCAGGTCAGCCAGATCTCCGGAACAGCATTCCAATGTGCGGACCGGAATATCCAGAGAGCGGAACAGGTCTACGGTATTTTTCCACAGTTTGTCGTACCACATCATACTGTCTTCAGGTTTACATAACACAACCATCTCCTGCTTTTCAAACTGATGGATACGGTACACGCCTCTTTCCTCGATGCCATGCGCCCCTTTTTCTTTACGGAAACACGGAGAATAACTGGTAAGCGTCAGTGGAAGCTTTTCTTCCGGGATAATGCTGTCAATAAATTTTCCGATCATGGAATGTTCGCTGGTTCCGATCAGATACAGATCCTCTCCCTCGATCTTATACATCATAGATTCCATTTCCGCAAAACTCATAACACCGTTCACAACATTTCCATGGATCATGAACGGCGGAACACAGTAAGTGAATCCGCGGTCGATCATAAAATCGCGCGCATAGGACAGAATTCCGGAATGCAGTCTTGCGATATCTCCCATCAGATAATAAAAACCGTTTCCGGCCACTTCTCTTGCACTGTCCAGATCGATTCCATCGAAAGATTCCATGATGTCTGTGTGATACGGGATCTCAAAATCAGGAACCACCGGCTCTCCGAACCGTTCCAGTTCCACGTTTTCACTGTCATCTTTTCCGATCGGCACAGAAGGATCAATGATATTCGGAATGACCATCATAATTTTCCGGATTTCCTCTTCCACTTCCTTTTCTCTCGCGGACAGCTCATCCGTGCGGGCGCCGTCAGCAGCGATCTCCTTCTTGATCTGCTCTGCCTCGTCTCTTTTTCCCTGCGCCATCAATGCGCCGATCTGTTTGGAAATCTTATTTTTCTTTGCGCGAAGCGCCTCAACTTCCTGCTTGATCTCTCGGTTCTCTTTATCAAGTGCGATCACCTGATCTACCAATTCCAGTTTCTGATCCTGAAATTTATTACGGATATTCTGCTTTACAACCTCCGGATTTTCTCTTAAAAACTTAATGTCTAACATGACTTCCTCCTGTATTTCCTACCTATTATATACTGCTGTAACGGTTTCTCAAAAAGAACCGCCCGATCATGTACTGTTATCATATATCAGTATTTACATTTTTTCAAGTGTTGAACCGTTGCTTTCCTTCTATAGAAGCAACCGTTTGCCTCTGTTTCTGCCCGATAGACAGCCCTCGTCATACCACCGGATTTTCCATCATTTCTGTTCTGATCTTATGTGTGGCGGTAAAATTCATACTTCTTCCAGAAGATCCAGTGTATCATCCATAGAGACCGCCTGACGAAGCGCATCGATCTCCTCATCACTCAGCATAATGTAAGACTCACCTTTTACGATCTCCTTAATATAAAGAAAGCAATTATCACGACTGTGGATCGCATTCAGAATAAATCCTGTATTGTCTTCATCCAGCATGGCCAGTGCAAAACTGAGCTTTCCGCCCACATCGTCAAACGCATCATACTTTACAATTCCATATTTGTTCAGTGTTTTTCCGAGAAACTTTTTCAGGACACCGATATCTCTGTGATTGATCTCATTCTGTTTGGTCAGCCGATCGATCTCCTTAAATCTCGCGGAAAACAGTTTTTCCAGCGACTGTCCTTCCCGTCCTTTCATAAAGCTCTTATATCTCTGGTTGATACGGGTCAGGCGAAGCGACATACTTACCGTCATGATCGCAAGTACAATAACCAGAACGATCAGGAGAAGAACTACAATCCCCAGATCAATTCCGACTTTCTCAAATAGATTACTCATGGTATTTCCCCTTATCCATTTTCTCACTCATTGATAGACTCAAACAATTCTACCAATCTCTCCAGTTCTTCCTGGGAATAGTATTCGATTTCTATTTTTCCCTTCTGTCTGGTTCCCCTTCGAATGGAAACCTTGGTCCCTACAATTTCTTTGATCTTCTCTTCCAGGCTCTGATAGATTGCATCCTGTGCCGAGTCTGTCTCTCTCTTTTTCTTTTCTTTCGGGTTCAGCACCTCCTTCACAAGTTTTTCTGTCTCACGGACGCTCAATTTTTCATCAAAAACCTTGGTCGCCAGAAAATGTTGCTGTTCCTTATCTTCAATGGCCAACAATGCACGGGCATGTCCCGTTGTGATCATCTCGTCAATGACCATCTGCTGTACGCGTCCATCCAGCTTCAGCAGACGCATAGAGTTTGTCACGGCTGTCCTGCTCTTGGATACCCGTTCCGCAATCTCATCCTGATGCAGATGAAATTCTTCCATCAGACGTTTGTACGCGATGGCTTCCTCAATAGGATTTAAAGACTCCCGCTGAATGTTTTCGATCAGTGAAATTTCCACCGCTTCCTGCTCGGTAAATTCCTTGACAATCACAGGTACTTCCTTCAATCCAGCCAGCTTTGCAGCTCTCCATCGACGTTCACCCGCGATGATTTCATAATAATCTTCTTTTTTCTTAACCAGGATCGGCTGAAGAATCCCAAACTGCCGGATAGAATCAGCCAACTCGATCAGTCCATCCTCGTCAAAATTTTTTCTCGGCTGTTCCCTGTTTGGCTCTATCTCTCCGATCTTCAGCCGTACCTCCACAGGCTTTTCAACAACTTTCTCTACAACCTTCTCTACAACTTTCACTTCCGGTTCTTTCTTTCCGGAACCGGCTGAAGATTTTGCCGATGAGGATGGAGCGATCAAAGAATCCAGTCCTTTACCGAGGCCGCCTTTTCTTACTGCCATGATTCATCCCCCTTATGTAATACTTCCTCTGCCAAAAGCCGATAACTCTCCGCTCCCGTCGACTTGCTGTCATAGTAGTTGATCGGAAGGCCATAACTCGGCGCTTCCGCCAGACGCACGTTTCTCGGGATGATCGTCTTATAGATATTCTGGTTCAGACTGTTCTTTACGTTTTCCACTACCTGCAGAGACAGATTTCTCCGGGCGTCATACATTGTAAAGACGACTCCTTCGATTTCCAGCGATGAATTCAGCCGCTCCTGTACCAGATCGATCGTGTGCATCAGCTGAGACAGTCCCTCCAGCGCATAATATTCGCACTGAATCGGGACAAGTACAGAATCCGCAGTGGTCATTGCATTAATCGTCAGCATATTTAAGGAAGGAGGGCAGTCAATGATAATAAAATCATACTCGTCCCTTACCTGATCCACCGCGTTTTTCAGCACAAATTCCTTTCCATCCACATCGATCAATTCAATCTCCGCACCTGCAAGATTGACATTTGACGGAATCAGCGAAAGATTTTCAAATTCCAGCGGAATGATACAGTCCTCGATCGAGATTTCTCCCAGCAGTAATTCGTAAACAGTATTTTCCACACTGTCCTTTTCAACGCCTAGGCCGCTGGTCGTGTTTCCCTGGGGATCAATATCAATCGCCAAAACCTTTTTCCCCATTTCCGCCAGGCAGGACGAAAGATTAATTGCTGTGGTAGATTTTCCTACCCCGCCTTTCTGGTTCGCTATCGCAATCGTTCTTCCCAAAACTTTTCCTCCTTTTTTGCGCAAAAGATGTAACATCTTAAAAACATAATAGCATAGAAAACTTCGAAATACTATAGAAAATGTTTCACGTGAAACATTTTCTATATTTTTATGGTTTTTTTCACTGTTTTGCTGATTCAAACAGTAAAAATTATATTACAGTTCTGCCCGAATCTGCGCATTTACTGCGCAGACCGTGTGATAACATAGTGCCTGTGGGCATCCAGTCCATCGCGAAGCGATTCTCAATAGCTGGATGCCGTAACAGTTCAGCTGGCTGAACTGTTTCAAAATTATGTACCAGACCACTGGAAGTGTCTATGACAGCAGGTAATCAATAACTGCTTTTCATTGTCAGCGGTAATGATATACCGCCCTATAGCACTCTGATCTTCTTCACCTCCGAATGTGTTTAAACGATTCCTGTTTGTTTTGACAGTCGGATACGGCAACTGTTTGTATTGGCTGCACAATTACCGTTGCCAAATATTTATTGACTGCCAAACTTCTTTTGTTCGCACGTCTGCTTGTCTTATGAGAGCACCAGAGGATCCGTTGTAAAATGTTTCACGTGAAACATTTTATATATACGTTCCATTGGTGTTACAGTTCAGCCAGGTCTGCGCATTTACTGCACAGACCGTGTGAAAACATAGTGCCCGTGGGCATCCAGCCCATCGCGAAGCGATTCTCAATGGCTGGATGCCGGTTACAGTTCAGATCTGTAACCCATTGGTTGAACAATTACGGTACTTATCTGTCGAAAATCATTTTGCACGAAAAAGAACATTCGCAGATTCTGCATTCTCTGTCAGGCTGCAGAACTACAGTCTGCGTATAAAATATGCAGGCCTTGTCGGACAGTATAACTGTTATAGCATGAGACAAGCGACAAAAGGTCATAAATTTCATGCAAGCATGGAAATTTATGACTTAGTGGAGCGTAAGACACCGAAAAACAGCCATTTTAAAAAAAAATGAGCGGATTTGAAGTATTTTCAGGATTGTGGAAGTACGAAGTGCGGAGCAGTCCGGTTCCATCTAAACGCAAGCTCAAAATGTTTCACGTGAAACATTCGGCGTATCCGTTTGAATATTTGTTCTCATACATTATATCTGAGCCAGTACAACGTCAGCTTGTTCTGGCTTACCGGATTAGATTAGTACCGCACCAAGGTAAAAAATTGGGGTTTCTGCCATCCCTATTATAGCGAATTTCAACCACTGATCTGCTATGAATTATGCAATGAACCTGTCAGATACGACATTTTCATGCAATCTGTGTTTTATTACACAAATCTGACTGAAATGTTACTCTTGCCTTTTTACATTTTAAACTTTTGATTGTAAGTTTTCTTCATTTATTCTATAATAATAATAGTATTCTCAATGCAGAAGTACATTTTCCTCTGATTTACTGAATATCGTAAGAATTCAGACCAGATGAACGGTTCCTTATAGTTTTCTATTCATCAAGGACCTGCGAAATTTTTTTAGAGTAATATGAGACAAGTAACAAAAGGTCATAAATTTCATGCAAGCATGAAAATTTATGACTTAGTGGAGCGTAAAACACCAAAAAGCAGCCATTTTCCGAAGAAAAATGGACGGATTTGAGCTAATTTTCAGGATTGTGGGAGCATGAAATGCGAAAAAGCAATCCGTAGCATCCTTGGAGTCAAAATACCTTTTGCCCCCAACATTATGCTTTTCATATACTTCTCTTCTGCATTCGAACGAGATACAACTATAGCTGCCTTTCAGAAAGGAGAACTGCATGAAAAATTCAAAGAAGAAACTCATCACCATTAGCATATTAACGACCCTTTCCGGTGCGGCAATTTATGCTATCAACCGTTTTATATCCGCCACTTCCGTAATGAAGGATCTCCTTCACGCAGAGAACAGACAATATTATAAATGGCAATTTGGCAAAATATTTTATACAAAAAAAGGAACCGGAAAGCCGCTGCTTCTGATCCATGATCTTCATTGTTCCAGCAGCAGTTATGAATGGAAAAATTTAATCGATACCCTGGCCAAAGATCATACGGTATATGCCATCGATCTGCTCGGATGTGGACGCTCTGACAAGCCGAAAATTACATATACAAATTTCCTCTATGTACAAATGATCACAAGCTTCATCAAGAACGTAATCGGATGTCCCACAGATGTGATTGCCAGCGGAATGTCAGGTTCCTTTATTATTACCGCATGCAACACCGTCCCGGACTGCTTTAAGAAGATCATGCTGATCAATCCGGAAGATCTCGCAAAACTGAACCGGATACCGGACAGAAAAAGTAAGTTTGTAAAACGCATGATTGAACTTCCTCTGATCGGTACGCTTCTTTATTATATGCTGGCCAGCCGCTCCAACATCGAGCTGCTTTTCACAGAAAAATGGCTGTATAATCCATTTCATGAAAATCACCAGGATATTGACACCTACTATGAAAGCGCACATCGTGGAAACGGAGACGGAAAATATTTGCTGTCCAGTCTGTCTGGAAATTATGTAAATCTGAATATCACCCACGCTCTGAAAAATGTAAACAACAGTATCTATATTTTGGGCGGATCTGCAGAAGATGGAATCAAAGAAACCCTTGCACTTTATACATCTTTAAATCCCTCCATCGAAACAGAACTTATTTCCAAGGCACGTCATCTTCCGCAGCTTGAGACTCCGGTTGCCGTACTGGAACGTATCCGAATTTTCTTTTAACCGCAACAAATAATTGCAATGTCTGTATTTTACAAATCTCCGGAAAATGTTTCACGTGAAACATTTT
>DXEK01000175.1 GCA_019115005.1 Candidatus Fusicatenibacter merdavium
GTCAGTTCCGGGAATACCAGGCGGATCGTTTTTCCATCGTTGGTCGGGTTGATCCCGAGGTCGGAAACCAGGATCGCTTTCTCGATCGCTTTCACCATAGAAGCCTCCCACGGCTGAATCTGGATCATACGCGCTTCCGGAACGGAAATGTTTGCCACCTGCTGAAGCGGAGTCGGCGCTCCGTAATAATCTACCGTAATTCTGTCCAGCACATGAGGATTCGCACGTCCTGCACGGATCGTTCCCAGTTCAGATTCCAGGTTCTTGATCGTCTTTTCCATCTTTGTCTCAAAAGGTACGACCCTCTCGTCTGTTTTTGCCATAGCTATTGTCCTCCTGTTTCTTAACTTTTATGCAAATGATAACTGTTCCGCCGGCGTATTCCGGCAGACATGTCCATTTCTAATCTTATCACACTGTCACTTTTGTTCCTGTGATGATCCCATGTGCAGCATTTACAATGCTGTTCTCTTCGTTCAGGCCGAATACGATCATCGGCATTTTATTTTCCATACAGAGAATAGACGCGGCAAGATCCACAACGCCCAGCTTCTTGTCAATCACCTCGCCGATCGACACCTCGCTGTATTTCTTTGCTTCAGGGTTGTCCTTCGGATCGCTGTCATATACGCCGTCGACTGCCTTCGCCAGAAGAATGGTTTCCGCCTCGATCTCGATCGCGCGCAGTACCGTCGCCGTATCTGTTGAGAAATACGGATGGCCGGTTCCGCCTGCGAAAAATACGACCATATTGCGTTCAAAGCATTTATTTGCACGATCCTTGGAAAACAGTTCCGTAAACGCTCCGCACTGGAACGGAGTCAGAATCGAGGTCTGCATTCCCTGGGAACGGAAAATTTCGGAAACATAAATACAGTTCATCACAGTCGCCAGCATACCGATCTGGTCCGCTTTTGTACGGTCGATATTCTCCGAGCTGCGACCTCTCCAAAAGTTTCCGCCGCCGATCACGATTCCTACCTGAACACCTTCGTCCACCAGTACCTTGACCTGTTTCGCCACTCTGGTCACGGTCGCTTCGTCGAAACCGGTCTTCTTTTCACCTGCAAGAGCTTCGCCGCTCAGCTTTAATAATACACGTTTCATGTAAGATTCCTCGTACTTTCCATCGTTTTATCAAACTTAGCAGGTATATTATAACATTACTGTTTTAAAACCACAAGTAGAATGTTGCAGCAGTTCACGACGCAAAAAAGAGAAAAACCACCCCGGAGCAGACGGCATATACCTGCGGCAGACGGCTGCTCCGGGATGGTTTCTGTTCCCAGCTTTACGCTGGATCATAGCTGTGCGTTCACAAAAATATCATAGATGGCCTTGATCGTAGCCTCAAAATCACGGTTTTCAACTCCAACAATGATGTTCAGTTCACTGGATCCCTGGTCGATCATCTTCACGTTCACATGGGCATGGGCAAGCGCGGAGAAGATACGTCCGGCCGTTCCGCGGGTACGGCGCATGCCTCTTCCGACGATCGCCACCAAAGCGAGATCCGATTCCAGATCGATGGAGTCCGGCTGAACCGCACGGTGCAGACCGGCAATGACGCGCTGTTCCTTTTCCTCGAACTCCTGCTGATGGACGAACACAGTCATCGTGTCGATACCGGACGGCATATGTTCGAAAGAGATTTCGTTTTCTTCGAATACCTGCAGTACCTTCCGGCCAAATCCTACTTCCGAGTTCATCATGCTTTTCTCGATCGTAATCGCCGCAAATCCCTTTTTGCCCGCGATACCGGTGATCGTAAATCTCGGTTTGCTGCAGGTGCTTTCCACGATCAGGGTGCCCGGATCCTGGGGCGCGTTGGTGTTCAGCACATGGATCGGGATTCCTTCTTTTCTCAGCGGAAAAATACTGTCTTCATGGAGGACGGTCGCTCCCATATAGGAAAGTTCTCTCAGCTCCCTGTAAGTGATCGTCGAGATCACCTCCGGATTTTCGACGATCCTCGGATCTGTCACCAGAAATCCCGAAACATCCGTCCAGTTCTCATAGACATCGGCGTGTACTGCCTTTGCCACAATGGAACCTGTAATGTCGGAACCTCCGCGGGAGAACGTCTTAACGCTTCCGTCCGGCTTCGAACCATAGAATCCCGGGATAACGGCATGCTCTTCTTTTTCCAGACGCTCGGAGAGGACCCGATCCGTCTTTTCCGCAAGGAAATTTCCGTTATCATCAAAAAAGATCACTTCCGCCGCATCGATATATGCATAACCAAGGTAAGCTGCCATCACGATACCGTTCAGGTATTCGCCTCTGGACGCCGCGTAGTCTTCTCCCGCGCCTGCACGGAACTGTTCTTCGATCCTGTCGAATTCCGACTCCAGAGAAAGCGTCAGGGAAAGACCGTCAATGATCTCCTGATAGCGGTCTTTGATGTTTTTCAGTTTCTGCGAAAAATCTTTGCCGGCAACCGCCGTACGGTAACAATCGTACAGCATGTCTGTCACCTTCGTGTCAGCGGAAAAGCGTTTCCCCGGCGCGGACGGTACAACATATCTGCGCGCGTCGTCCGCATGAATGATATCTCCTACTTTTCTGAACTGTCCTGCGCTCGCCAGAGAGCTTCCGCCGAACTTCACTACTTTTTTCATTTTTTCCTCCTCCTGACACACTTGCCGCGTCATCAAGGCAGATGTTATCTCCTTGTGCCTGTATATTTATACCGGTTGATCGGAATTTCGGCAAGCCGGTACTGTCTTTTTAAGATAGTACCGTAATTTTTACTGTGCGTCAAGAGTTTTTAATTCTGTCCGTAATATGCGTTTGCACCGTGTTTGCGGAAGTAGTGTTTGTCCTGGAGTTCCTGGGGCGCCGGCTGGATCCGCGGCTCGATGGTCTCGGCACGATATGCCATCTTGGCCACTTCTTCCAGAACAACGGCGTTGTGTACGGCCTCGTGCGCATCTTTGCCCCATGCGAACGGACCATGGTTTTTACACAGCACAGCCGGCACAGCGGTCACGTCCTTGCCCATGCGGCGGAATTCATTGACGATCAGATGTCCTGTATTTTCTTCATACGCCTCGTCAATCTCCTCCTTCGTCAGACAGCGCAGACACGGCACTTCTCCGTAAATGTAATCTGCGTGTGTCGTTCCGTAGCAGGGAATGCTTCTTCCTGCCTGAGCCCAGCTGGTCGCGTAGGAAGAATGTGTATGTACGATACCGCCGATCTCCGGAAATGCCTTGTACAGCTCCAGATGAGTCGGTGTGTCGGAAGACGGTTTGTAACGTCCCTCGACTTTGTTCCCGTTCAAATCCATGACCACCATATCCTCCGGGGTCAGCTTGTCATAATCTACGCCCGACGGCTTGATAACGAAAAGTCCGCTCTCCCGGTCGATCTCGCTGACATTTCCCCAGGTGAAAGTCACAAGTCCGTATTTCGGAAGCAGCATATTTGCCTCATATACTCGTTTTTTCAGTTCTTCCAGCATGTTTTCCTCCTTCTGACGCACCTGCTGCGTCAACAATGGTATTACTTACAATTTCATCGAATCGATCGCCGCACGCTCGATCGGCAGACCTGCTTTATAGCGCTCAATAAACGCCTCGAATCCTTCCACATCTTTCAGATCCGGCTCTACACAGCTGCCTTCATTGCCCGCGAAAACCTTCTCGTTCAGATAATCGTCAAGACTCTGCCCCTCTTCTTTGTTGATCATATAGGACGCCAGCAGAGCGATCCCCCATGCGCCGCCTTCTCCTGCTGTCTCCATAACGGATACCGGGGTATTCATAGCGGCTGCCAGGATCTTCTGTCCGACCCCTTTAGTCTTAAACAGTCCGCCGTGGCCGAGGATCTTGTCCGCTTCCACTTTTTCTTCCTTAAACAGGATATCCAGTCCGACTTTCAGCGCTCCAAGGGCGGTAAACAAATGAGCGCGCATAAAGTTCGCAAGGTTGAAATTGCTCTTCGGCGTTCTGACGAACAGCGGCCGGCCCTCTTCCATATGTGTGATATTCTCGCCGGAGAAATAGCCGTAGGACAGAAGGCCTCCGCAGTCCGCGTCGCCTTCCAGCGCTTTATTGTAAAGCGTTCCGAACAGTTCGTTCATATCAACCTTGATGCCAAAGGATTCTGCAAACTCTTTGAAGATGCCGACCCACGCGTTCAGGTCGGAGGTACAGTTGTTGGCATGGACCATAGCTACCAGGTTTCCGGTCGGTGTCGTCACCATATCGATCTCCGGATACACTTTGGACAGTTCTTTCTCCAGAACGATCATCGCAAACACAGAGGTTCCCGCCGATACGTTTCCGGTCCTCTTTGTCACGCTGTTGGTCGCAACCATTCCCGTTCCCGCGTCGCCCTCCGACGGACACAGCGGGATTCCCGCTTCCAGGTTTCCGGACACATCCAGAAGTTTCGCGCCCTCCTCAGTGAGCACACCGGCGCACTCGCCCGCCAGCTGAACTTTCGGTAGAATCTCCGACAACTTCCAGGGATAATTCTTCTCCGCGATCAACGCTTCAAATTTGTCCATCATGTCCTGGCGGTAGTTCTTTGTCTCCGAATCGATCGGGAACATTCCGGAAGCCTCTCCGATCCCCAGTGTTTTTTCGCCGGTAAGTTTCCAGTGGATATAGCCGTCCAGCGTTGTGAAGAAAGCGATATCCGGCACATGTTCCTCACCGTTCAGGATTGCCTGATACAGATGGGCAATGCTCCATCTCTGAGGAATGTTGTACTGAAACAGTTCTGTCAGCTTCTCCGACGCCTCTTCCGTGATGCTGTTCCGCCAGGTACGGAAAGGAACCAGCAGTTCCCCGTCTTTATCAAAAGGCATGTATCCATGCATCATCGCACTGAAACCGATCGCGCCGATCTTTTTCAACGTGATCCCGTACTGTTTTTTTACATCCTCCGCCATCTTCTGATAGCAGTCCTGCAGTCCGCCCCAGATATCCTCCAGGGTATAAGTCCAGATACCATTCTCATAACGGTTCTCCCAGTCGTGGGCTCCGGACGCTACCGGCGCATTGTCCTCTCCGACCAGCACTGCCTTGATCCTGGTAGATCCAAACTCGATCCCAAGCGCTGTCTTTCCGTTCTCGATCGCTTTTGCCACAGCATTTTTGTCCATGCTCATATTCGTTTCCTCCACAATCCTATTTTTCCGTCTGCCTGTCTGCAGCAACCGCGGACAGACGGACGATATGGCATCACCGCCCGAAGCTTCCGGTCTCCCGGAAACTCCCGACGGCAATCTTTTCACAGCAATCCAGGCAACCGAACTGCTGCGTCTCTTCACTTTTCTGTTTTATCTGTAGTACATGGAATTCCATCTCAGTTCGTTTCTGAAATTCCGGATGTTCGTATCTTTGTCGATGACAACAGCCTCGATTCCCATAGCTGCTGCCCAGTCGCACATCTGCTCTGCGGTCAGGTCATAGGAGAATGCCGTGTGATGAGCGCCGCCGGCGTAGATCCACGCCTCCGCGCCCACCTGCAGATTCGGCTGCGGCACCCAGAAATTCGTCGCTACCGGAAGCTTCGGCATCGGTTTCTCTACCTTCTTGCAGTCTACATCGTTGATGATCAGACGGAACCGGGTTCCCAGGTCGATCAGAGAAGTTGCGATTCCATGGCCTTCCTTGGATGTGAAGACCAGACGCGCCGGGTCTTCTCTGTCGCCCATGGACAGCGGCTGGCACTTGATGGAGATCGGACCATCTGCGATCGACGGGCATACCTCAAGCATATGAGCCTCCAAGACGCCTTCCTTGCCCGGGACCAGATTATAGGTGTAGTCCTCCATAAAGGAAGTTCCCTTCGCGTCCTTCTTTCCTGCGGTCATCAATTTCATCAGGCGCACCATGGCTGCGGTTTTCCAGTCGCCCTCGCCGCCGAATCCGTAGCCTTTCTCCATCAGACGCTGGATCGCAAGACCCGGCAGCTGTTTCAGGGAGCCCAGGTCGCCGAAGTGGGTCACGATCGCCTGATAGTTCTTTTCCTCCAGGAAGCGCTCAAAACCGATTTCGATGCCTGCCTGAACCGCTACATGGCGGCGGAATTCTTCCGGATCACGTCCCTCGGTCAGGATCTGGTAACGGCTGTAATACTCTTCCACAAGTGCATCGATGTCGCCCTGGCTGACATCTTTCACATACTCAGCGATCTCGTTGACCGGATACGCGTCGACTTCCCAGCCGAATTTAATCTGCGCTTCCACTTTGTCGCCTTCCGTAACCGCCACATTGCGCATATTGTCGGCAATACGGCACACACGGATATGGCTGCTCTCCATGATCCCGACCGCTGTAGTCATCCAGTCTGCGATCCTCTTCTGAACCGCTTCATCCTCCCAGAATCCCATGATGACCTTTCTCTCAATGTTCATGCGGGTCACAATATGGCCGTACTCTCTGTCGCCGTGGGCAGACTGGTTCTCATTCATGAAATCCATATCAATGGTATCGTAAGGGATCTCCCGATTGAACTGTGTGTGCAGATGCAGCAGCGGTTTGCGGTATTCCTGAAGTCCGAGGATCCAGGACTTTGCCGGAGAGAATGTGTGCATCCACGTAATAACTCCCGCACAGTTTTCATCACTGTTGGCTTCATTAAAGGTTTTACGGATCAATTCGTTGGTAATCAGCGTCGGTTTCCATACCACCTCATAGGGCAGGATTCCGCACTGATTCAACGCGTTCACGATGATCTGAGAATGCTCTGCCACATGGGCCAGACACTCATCTCCATACAAATCCTGTGATCCTGTGCAAAACCAGAACTGATACTTCTTTGCAGCTTTCATCTGTAATTTCCTCCATTATTTCCGGCGTTTCTCCGCCTTATTCTTGCCGCCGGACCCTGACGGTTCGGACGGTATTTTCCATTCATCATTTCCTGACCGCGACCGACTCCCGGATGATCAGCTCCGGCTGGATCAGCCGCCCGACTTTACTCTCCTCCTCAGGCACCTTCCGGATCTTTTCTAGGATCAGCTCCGCGGCCATTTCTCCCAACTTTTCCTGGGGATGCGCAATAGTCGTCAGCCCGATCTCATCGGAACCTGCCATCGCGGAATTGTCATATCCGGTCACGGAAACATCTTCCGGAATCCGGACTCCCTGTTCACGCAACGCCTGCATGACCAGGATCGCGATCTGATCATTGTAGCAGACCACCGCGTCAAATTCTCTCCCCGCCTCAAGGAACAGTTTCATCATAAGTCCCGGTTTCTGTTTCCGGTCTTCCGTATGAAACCAGACGACCAGTTCCGGATCATAGGGGATCCCGGCTTCATTCAGCGCCCTGGTATAACCCAGATGTCTCTGCGCTCCCTGACTGTCATCCGCTTTGAACACCCCGGCGATCTTCCGGTGTCCGGTGTCAATCAGATACCTGGTCAGCAGATAACCTCCTTTACAGTCGTCCATCAGAATATGCGGTTTATCCGTCATCTGTGGATAGCTTCCCTGAATAAAGACATAGGGAATCTCATACTGATCCAGCATCTGATACAGGTTCAGATGCCGGCAGAGGATCTGGCTTTTGCTCGGCTCTATAATCAGCCCGTCGATCGGTTTGTTCAGAAGGTCCTGGAGAACCTTGGCTTCGTTGTTGCGGCTGTTTCCGGTATTTTTCAGGATGATACTGTAGCCATTGGCCGTCAGCACCCTGTCCATTCCCTGGATCAGCCTGGGAAAGATATAGTCCGAAATGTAAGTCGTCACTACGGCAATATTCTTTGAATTATGCCTCTGTATCATTCGCTCCGAACAGAAAGTCCCGCGACCATGATAAGCAGTGACGTAGCCGTCATTCTCAAGGATCGAGAGGGCTTTGCGGACCGTATGGCGGCTCAGACCATACTGAGCAGAAAGCTCATTTTCCGACGGAAGCTTCTCACCCGCCCTGATCTGGCCGGAAAGGATCTTTTCCTTCAGCTCTTCCATCAGGCTGTAATACTTGGATTTTCCGCTCTCCTTCTCCATGCCGTACTCCTTTCTGTCCGTTGAAGATTGCTTTGCGATGGGCCGGATGCCCGCGGACTCTGTGTCTTCCTGCGCTTGCGCAGGAAGCACGCAGATCTGACTGAACTGTAACGATACCTCTAAAACTGACTGCAGTCTCAGCTTTACATCCCATTGACCGGTTCCGGGATATTACACCGTTTTTCGATATCTGTCACTAGTATACAACTTGTACGTTCCTCTTTACAAGTTGTATTTTTTGTGAGAAAGCGTGCGGCAAGTGTTGGCGATATATACGTGCGTCAGATTTGCTGCTATCACTGTCTGTTAAATAAAAAAAGAACCCCCACGGCCACGAGTGTAGCTGCGGGGGTGAATCTTCTGTTTTATACCGGGAAATTACACTCTGGACAGGTACTCTCCGGTTCTTGTGTCAATTTTGATCACATCGCCCTGGTTTACGAACAGCGGAACCTGTACGGTCGCGCCGGTTTCAACGGTCGCCGGTTTTGTCGCGCCCTGCGCGGTGTCGCCCTTGAAGCCAGGCTCGGTATCGGTGATCTTCAGTTCAACGAACAGCGGCGCCTCGACTGCGAATACGTTGCCGTTGTAAGAACATACTTTTACCATCTCGTTCTCTTTTACGAATTTCAGGGCGTCGCCGATGGTTTCCTCGTTCAGTGCGATCTGCTCGTAATTTTCTACGTTCATGAAGTAATACAGATCTCCGTCAGAATACAGATACTGCATATCCACACGCTCGATACGTGCCTGCGGGAACTTCTCGGTCGGACGGAAGGTGCGCTCTACAACACCTCCATTTATTACATTTTTCAATTTTGTTCTAACAAATGCAGCACCTTTTCCTGGTTTTACATGCTGGAACTCGAGGATCTGAACAACCTGGCCGTCAATCTCCAGCGTAACGCCATTTCTAAAATCTCCTGCTGATATCAT
>DXEK01000017.1 GCA_019115005.1 Candidatus Fusicatenibacter merdavium
TATTTCTTTTTGCATCTGTAATTTTCACAGCAGACGGCTGTGAATTACGACCGAAACTTACGATCGATCCTTTTCCGGGAACGCCAGCAGCATTTCCCTGACGATCTTGCAGGCGGCCATCGCCGAGATCCCGCTGGGATCGTACGGCGGACTCAGTTCATTGATGTCACAGGCTACGACATCCGCTTTGGAGCAGACTGCCTGCGCGGCCGCCCGCAGTTGATCAAAGGTAACTCCACCGGCCTCCGGGGTGCCTGTCCCCGGAAAAATAGAAGGATCCAGCACATCGAGATCCAGTGTAAAATAGACCGGACGTCCTCTCAGCTGTTCCAGGCATCCTTCCAGACCAACGAAGTCAAATTTACGTGTCGTCACATGATCCTTGCCCCAGACAAATTCTTCCCGGTCCCCGGAACGGATTCCGAACTGAAAAATCCTGCCGTCACCCAGCAGTTCCCAGCATCTTCGCAGCACACAGGCATGGGACAGCTCTGCCCCCAGATATTCCTGCCGCAGATCCGCGTGGGCGTCAAAATGGACGATCACAAGTTCCGGATATTTACGGACTGCCGCCCGCACTGCTCCCAGCGTCACAAGATGCTCGCCGCCCAGCAGAAACGGACGCTTGCCGTCCCGCAGAATCTCCGCACAGCGGCACTCGATCTCATGCAGCGCCATTCCCGTGTCGCCGAAACATAATTCCAGATCTCCGCTATCAAAAATTTTCCGGTCCGTCAGATCCTTGTCCTGATAAGGACTGTAACTCTCAATTCCAAAAGATTCCGTCCGGATGGAACGGCTTCCAAAACGCGTTCCCGGACGGTAGGATGTGGTGGAGTCAAACGGAGCCCCATACAGGACCGTCTCCGCCTCCTCATACTCCGCGTCACACCCCAGAAAAGTTTCTACATTTTTACTCAACATCTTTTAACAGCTCCTCCACATATGCCGGAAGGTAAAAAGCTCCCTTATGCAGCATTGTCGTATAATATTTGCAGGAAAGTCCCCTCATATTCCAGGCCACTTCCCGCAGATCCTTCAGCGGATGGTATTTCTTCGAGGCAAATCCGAACAGCCAGTGTCCCGACGGATACGTCGGAATGTGCGCCTGGTAGACGCGGCTGATCGGGAAGGACTCTACGATCCGCTTATGCGCTCTCTGACACGCCGCCGCATCCTCCGGATAAAACGGGCTTTCGTGCTGATTGACCATAATGCCGTCCTCATGGAGGGCCTTGTAACAACTTCCGTAAAACTCCCTGGTAAACAGTCCTTCTCCGGGACCGAACGGATCCGTCGAGTCTACAATGATCAGATCGTAGGCGTCCTCACAGGAACGGATAAAGCGGACGCCGTCCTCATAATAAATCCTGAGACGGCTATCGTCGAACCGGCAAGATGTCTGAGGCAGGTATTTTTTGCAGACCTCCACCACCAGCGGATCAATCTCCACCATGTCGATCCGCTCAATCTCCGGATACCGGGCAAGTTCACGGATCACGCCGCCGT
Organism: Candidatus Fusicatenibacter merdavium; assembly: GCA_019115005.1. Classification (GTDB taxonomy): domain Bacteria; phylum Bacillota; class Clostridia; order Lachnospirales; family Lachnospiraceae; genus Fusicatenibacter; species Fusicatenibacter merdavium. The sequence continues at coordinate 1,510 of DXEK01000017.1, forward strand.
CCCCCGCGCCGATGACCAGAACATTTCTCACCAGAGGATGGACCGCCATGGGAACATGGACGATCATATCATGATAGATGAACTCATCCCGCTCCGTCAGCATCATATAACCGTCCAGCGTCAGAAACCGTCCGAATTCCGGCGATTCAAACACATCGATGCGCTGAAATTCACTTCTGCCGCTGTAAAGCTGGCGATTCACCCGAATAGACATTTTCACATCCGGCGTCTGCATTTCTGAAAACCAAAATTCCATAGTCATACTCCCTTCAAAACATTCAGCCGTTCAATTTTTTCATCTTCCGGTCCGGTCATCGAGCATCCCTTTTCCTTTGCGTAACGGATATAATCCAGGATCGGTCCAGTGATCCGTTCTCCCGGGGCGAGAATCGGAATTCCCGGGGGATAACACATGACAAATTCACTGCAGATCCTGCCTTCCGTCTGTTCCAGCGGAAGCGATTCCTTGTCCGCGTAGAACGCGTCCTGTGGAGATACCGCCACCTGAGGGTTGATGTACTCCTGTTTCATCAGTCCCGTTTTCGACCGACCGAACCGCCGGCGGATCTCTGCCAGAGCGCTGACCAGCCGCTCGATCTCCCTCGGCCGGTCGCCGATCGACAAATACGCCAGCATATTTCCCAGATCGCCGAATTCGATCTGAATATCGTACTCGTCACGGAGCAGGTCGTAAACCTCGATGCCGGCCAGGCCGGTGTTCAGCGTATAGACGGAGAGCTTTGTCACATCGAAATCATAGATACTGTCACCATTGATCAGTTCCCTGGAATACGCATAGTACCCACCGATCTTGTTGATCTCACTGCGAGCGTACTCGGCCATCTCCACGACCCGTGCAAAAGCTTCTTTTCCGCGCAGAGCCAGATTTCTTCTGGAAATATCCAGACTGGAGAGCAGAAGATAAGACGCGCTGGTGGTCTGGGTCAGATTGATGATCTGACGGACATACCCTGCATGCATCCTTGGCCCCGCCAGCAGCACAGAACTCTGAGTCAGGCTTCCGCCGGATTTGTGCATGGACACAGAGGCCATATCCGCTCCCGCATCCATCGCAGAGACAGGAAGGTTTTCTCCAAAGTAAAAATGCGTGCCGTGCGCTTCATCGGCAAGGCAGTACATTCCGTGGTCATGGGCTAGTTTTACGATAGAACGCAGATCGGAGCAGATACCATAATATGTGGGGTTGTTCACCAAAACTGCCTTCGCATCCGGATTTTCCTGGATCGCCTGTTCCACATCCGCCACGCACATTCCAAGAGGGATTCCCAGCTGCTCCTCGCAGGCAGGGTTCACATACACCGGCACCGCGCCACACAGAACGAGCGCTCCGATTACGCTGCGGTGGACATTGCGCGGAAGGATGATCTTTTCTCCCCTCCGTACAACGGAGAGCACCATGCTCTGTACCGCGGAAGTCGTTCCGCCGACCATCAAAAACGCATGGGCAGCATGGAACGCTGCCGCAGTCAGTTCCTCCGCCTCCTTGATCACAGAAACCGGATGACAAAGATTATCCAGCGGTTTCATGGAATTTACATCCATCTGCACGCAGGTTTCTCCCAGAAGCGCCGCCAGTTCCGGATTTCCCCGTCCCCGTTTATGCCCCGGCACATCGAAGGGAACCACTCGCATTTTGCGGAACTTTTCCAGCGCCTCATAAATCGGCGCACGTTCCTGATCCAGCTCTCTCATATGCATCCTCTCCTCATTGTCTCATTAATAAATACTTCTTTC
>DXEK01000176.1 GCA_019115005.1 Candidatus Fusicatenibacter merdavium
CAGCCGCCCGCCGCACACGCATGCCGCCGGCCCTGGGGCTTTCGTCCGTTCTCTTAACCCGCCCCTATTTTATGCTTGCACAGCGTTGAGGGCCTGATCAAGATCAGCGATGATATCGTCGATGTTCTCGATTCCCACCGAGAGACGGATCAGATCCGGAAGAACGCCTGCCTCGATCAGCTGCTGGTCGTTCAGCTGGCGATGCGTATGGCTCGCCGGGTGAAGAACACAGGAGCGGGCGTCAGCTACGTGAGTCACGATTGCAATCATTTTCAGTGCGTTGGTAAACTGCATCGCGCCGTCGCGGCCGCCTTTTGGTCCGAAACAGAGAACACCGCAGGTTCCGTTCGGCATGTATTTTTCTGCCAGTGCATGGTATTTGTCGTCTTTCAGTCCTGCATATTCCACCCAGGCTACTTTCGGATGGTTCGCCAGGAACTCCGCAACCTTCTGTGCGTTCTGGCAGTGGCGCTCCACGCGCAGATGCAGAGTTTCCAGACCGATGTTGGTCAGGAACGCATTCTGCGGAGACTGGCAGGCGCCCATGTCGCGCATCAGCTGTGCGGTCGCTTTTGTGATGTAGGCTTTCTTTCCGAATTTCTTGGTATAGACAACGCCGTGATAAGACTCGTCCGGAGTGGTGAGTCCCGGGAATTTGTCGGCGTGCGCATCCCAGTCAAAGTTTCCGGAGTCTACGATCGCTCCGCCTACTGCCATCGCGTGTCCGTCCATATATTTGGTCGTGGAGTGTGTGATGATGTCCACACCATACTTGAAGGGCTGGCAATTGATCGGAGTGGCAAAGGTGTTGTCGCAGATCATCGGTACCCCGTGGTCATGTGCCAGTTTTACGAATTTTTCAATGTCGAGGATAACGCCCGCCGGATTGGAGATCGTCTCGGCAAAAACGGCTCTCGTGTTGGGTTTAAAATATTTCTCCAGTTCTTCCGCCGGCAGATCCTGGTCTACCAGAGACGTCTCGATCCCGAAACGTTTCAGCGTAACGCTCAGCAGGTTGGAGGTTCCGCCGTAAACCTTCGCCGCGCAGATCACGTGGGAACCGGCTTCACAGATATTTGTCACCGCCAGCAGTGTCGCGGCCTGTCCGGAAGATGTCAGCATCGCTGCCGCTCCGCCTTCCAGATCACAGATCTTCTGTGCAACCATGTCGCAGGTCGGGTTCTGAAGTCTGGAATAAAAATATCCTTCTTCTTCCAGATCGAACAGTTTTCCCATCTCTTCGCTGGTCTCATATTTGAATGTTGTGCTCTGATAAATCGGAAGCACTCTCGCTTCCCCGTTCTTTGGCTGCCATCCGCCCTGGACGCAGATTGATTCTTTGTTTAATGTCATTGGTCTCTTCCTCTCCTGTTTTCCGATAATCGTAATTATCTTTTTCGTGCTGATACAAATTATATCGCTTTCCTTTTTATTAGGCAATAGGGTTTTCTCACACTTTCCCGTAAATCTCCTTCGGAACGTACGCCCGCACGGAGATTCCTTCGTCCAGGTACTCTTCCTCCAGCAGTTCCCCCTGTGTCCGGATCATCTGCAGGATCCCGGCCTGGCTGTAGGGATAGACCCGCTCCACATAGATCTGGTTCCTCCGCAGAAGCTGTTCCAGTCTCTGCTTCAGTTCCTCCATTCCCTGACCGGTCTTCGCAGAAGTGAGGATCGCATAATCCGCGTTCGGATCCGTAAATGTCCGCTTATTGACCAACTTGTCCTGTTTGTTAAATACCGTAATCACCGGTTTGTCCTCCGCCTTCAGCTGACGCAGTGTCTCATAGACCACCTGCATCTGAGCTTCCATCTGCGGATTGGACGCGTCGACCACGTGAATGATGATATCCGCATAGCAGACTTCCTCCAGAGTGCTCTTGAATGCCTCGATCAGATGGTGGGGGAGTTTCCGGATAAAGCCAACGGTATCGGTCAGCAGAATCTCCTGTTTCCCGGAAAGCTGCAGCACGCGGGTCGTGGTGTCCAGTGTCGAGAACAATTTCGCGTCCTCCAGGATTCCCGCGTTCGTCAGATAATTTTCGATCGAACTTTTTCCGCTGGAACTGTAGCCAGTCAGCGCCGCCACTTTCTTATGGGAGCGCTTTCTCTGGGCGCGGATCAGTTCCCGGTGTTTTACCACTTCCGCCAGTTCCCGCTTCAGCTGTCCGATCCGTTCATGGATCCTCCGGCGGTCCATCTCCAGCTTTTTCTCTCCGGGCCCGCGGGTTCCGATCCCGCCGCCCAGTCTGGAGAGAGAACGTCCCATTCCTTTCAGGTGGGCCGCCCGGTAACGCAGCTGTGCAAGTTCCACCTGGATCTTTCCTTCGCTGGTAACGGCATGCTTTGCAAAAATATCCAGGATCACCAGCGTCCGGTCCATGATCTTCAAATCCAGCTCCTGCTGCAGATTATTCATCTGCGCCGGCGACAGTTCATCGTCGCAGACGATCCCCGTCGCCTCCAGCGCATCCGCCATCATCCGCAGTTCTTCGATCTTTCCTGTTCCGATGTACGTGCCGGGATGAATCTTTTCTCTCCGCTGGATCATGGTACCGACCACTTCTCCGCCTGCCGTCCGGACCAGTTCTCCCAGCTCATAGACCGAGTCTTCCGTATCATCATCCGTCTGTTCCTGCACGCCTATCAGGATCAGGCGTTCCGCTTCTTCCTTTAATTCAAATGGTTTTGTCATGTTTCTCCTTTTCCTGTAACCGTTCAGCCGGCTGAACGGTTACAAACTGAGCGTGTCCGAAAATCCATTGGTATTGACAAATACATTTTTCAAACACGCTCAGTCTGTTTATTCTGAAATATTATGACGTCAGAGTCAAAAGATCTTTTGCCCCCAAGGATGCTACGGATTGCTCCGCATTTTATGCTCCCACAATCCTAAAAACATTCGAAATCCGCCCCATCGGGCGCGAAGTAATTTTCAACTGCCGGATGCCGTAACAGTTTGCCAATCCGAACCGCCACTGATCTTATCTTACCTGCTCTGCAGAAACCGGTTCTCCCGGATCGCCGCTTCATTGTCCGGAAACTCTTCCAGGAACGACGCCATCAACGTCTTTGCCTGCTCAAAATCCAACTTTCTCTCGTATGCCACGATCTGGTTATACAGCAGATTTTCCCGGTCCTGGCCCTGAGCATCCGCGAGGCCGCTCTCAATATGCTCCAGTGCGGAGTCATAATTGCCTTCCACGATATCGCAGAGAGCAAGTCCATTCTGCGCAGCCGCCTGGTCGTCACCCTCCAGCGCCTGCTCGAACACTTCCCGGGCGCCGGCTGTATCGTTCTGATTCAGATAAATATTCCCCAGCATAGACAGCGCCTCAGCACTGCCTTCCTCCCGCGCTGTCTCCAGCGCTTCTCTGGCCTTTTCTGTGTCCTCCAGATAATAGTATACGCAGCCCAGCTCATAATAATCTTCCGCATCCTTCGGGGAGATCCCGGCAGCTTTTTCCAGAAAGCTGTCGCCGTCCGCCTTCATGCTGCTGTCCTGATACATCTGATAAATATTCAGGCACATCTCGTAGCTCTTGTCTTCGTCCGACGCCTTCTCGAAATCTTCCCGGGCACTGTCATACTCCTTCAGATTCAGATACAGGCATCCGCGCGAAAAATAAACATCGCCGTCCGGAAACGCTTCCTCCATCTGGTCGTATACATCCAGCGCCTCGTCGGTATTTCCCGCCAGCTGCAGCGCCCGCGCCTGATAGAACATGATGTCCTTCTGAAAATCTTCATTTTTATATTTCATCGCGTCACGGCTGTTCTGAAACGCTTCCGCCGCTTTGTCGTATTCCGCGCTTTCCAGATAAGCGATCCCGATCGCGCGGTAGCTTTCCGCAAGGCGTTCGCCGGCATCGACGGCTCCCTGGAACATTCCGATCGCCGTCACGTAATCCTGCTCCTCCATTGCCTCCATGCCTCTGTCATATAATTCGGACTGTTCCTTTCCGCAGCCCGCCAGCGAAACCGCCAGCAGGCATGCGGCCAATAGCAGTGCTTTTCTCATCCTACCACTAATCCTTCTCGGTTCATCACTTCGATCACATCGTTCACGTGCTTCTCACAGAGTTCGTCGGTGGAAGCCTCCACCATTACCCGGATCACCGGTTCCGTACCGCTCTCACGCACGAGGATCCTTCCGTCGTCGCCGAGCGCTTCCTCTACTTTTTTGACCGCTGCCTTCACTGCCTCGTTTTCACGGGCAGCAGCCTTGTCTTCCACCCGCACATTTTTCAGAAGCTGCGGATAAATCGTCACTTCAGACGCCAGCACACTCAGCGGAAGCTTTCTCTCCATCAGCACTTCCATCACCATCAGCGAGGTCAAGATGCCGTCTCCCGTCGTCGCGTGTTTGCTAAAAATAATATGTCCGGACTGCTCTCCGCCGAGGGAATAGCCATTTGCCATCATATTCTCACAGACATACTTGTCACCCACCGCTGTTTTCTCATAACGGATGCCGGCGCGGTCGCAGGCTTTATACAAGCCCAGATTGGACATGACTGTGGTAACGATCGTATCCTGATTCAGGCGTCCCTCTTCTTTCAGGTACTTCCCGCACACATACATGATCAGATCGCCATCCACCACATTTCCTTTTTCATCCACAGCGATACAGCGGTCCGCATCGCCGTCATAAGCAAAGCCCACATCCAGCTGATTCTCCCGCACAAATCTCTGCAGTTCCTCAATATGTGTGGAGCCACAGTTTGTATTAATATTCGTTCCATCCGGCTCATTGTGGATCACATAAGTCTTGGCTCCCACCGCGTCAAACACGCTCTTGGCAATCGCGGAGGCGCTTCCGTTGGCGCAGTCCAGTCCTACACGTTTTCCTTTGAAAGAACGGGTGGGAAGGGAAATCAGATGGCCGATGTAACGGTTCCGGCCCGCGGAAAAATCTACGGTACGCCCGATCTTTTCACGGACAGCAAACGGAATCTCCGGCACGCCTTCGTCGATGTAAGTCTCGATCTGCTCCTCCACAGACGCCTCCATCTTCTGTCCGGCGCCGTTGATGATTTTGATCCCATTGTCATAGAACGGATTGTGGCTGGCGGAGATCATAATCCCGCAGTCGAAGTTTTCCGTCCGGACCACATAGGAAACACTCGGAGTCGTCGTGACATGGAGCAGATAGACGTCCGCTCCGGAGGCTGTCAGCCCGGCCACCAGCGAATATTCGAACATATAGCTGGAACGGCGGGTATCCTTTCCAATCACAATCTGGGCACGGTGATCCTTTCCGAAATACCATCCGAGAAATCTTCCCACTTTATAGGCATGCTCTACAGTAAGATCAATATTTGCTTCCCCCCGAAATCCGTCTGTACCAAAATATTTTCCCATTTTTCTTACTTCCTTTCCCCTTGATTTTCAGCGGCAGTTCCAATGGTTAAATCGCTGCCATTTCGTAACAGTTCAGCCTGCTGAACTGTTACGCCCTTTCCACTTTGTTTTTCCTGAACCCTGCTCTCTTACAAATATATGCAGGCGTTTCCCCGCTTTTTCCGTAATCGTTCCGCCAGTGGAACGATTGCTTTTTCTGCTTTTCAGACGATCTCCGGGCGCTGCGCCCGGAGACATTTCCAGTACCGGATTCTCCACGCTGCATCCATCCGTCAGCAACAGGACAATCGGTTTTACGACACTTCTTCCTGCATGGAACTCAGCTTTGCGGCCTGGTCTGCTGCGATCAGGCTGTCAATGATCTCGTCCAGATCCCCGTCCATAATGCTGTTCAACTTATACAGCGTCAGTTTGATTCTGTGGTCCGTCACACGCCCCTGCGGAAAATTGTATGTCCGGATCTTCTCGGAACGGTCTCCGGTACCCACCTGGCTCTTTCTCAGCGCCGCCAGTTCATCGTGCTGCTTTGCCTGCTCCAGTTCATAGAGACGGGCGCGCAGGATCTTCAGCGCCTTATCCTTGTTTTTCAGCTGAGACTTTTCATCCTGGCAAGAGATCACGATCCCGGTCGGAAAATGGGTCAAACGCACGGCAGAGTCCGTCGTGTTGACACACTGCCCACCGTTCCCCGACGCACGGAACACATCAAATTTATACTCCGACGGATCGATGTGAACTTCCACCTCGTCCACCTCCGGCATGATCGCAACGGTCATCGTCGAAGTGTGGATTCTTCCTCCGGCCTCCGTCTCAGGCACACGCTGTACCCGGTGGGTACCGCTCTCATATTTCATTCGCGAATAGGCGCCGTTTCCGTTGATCATAAACGTCGCATCCTTAAAACCGCCGATGCCGTTTTCGTCGACGCTCATCATCTCTGTCTTCCATCCCCGGCGTTCTGCGTATTTTACATACATCCGGTAAATTTCTGCGGTGAACAGAGCCGCCTCGTCTCCGCCGGCGCCCGCCCGCAGTTCAACGATCACGTTTTTGCTGTCGTTGGGATCCTTCGGCAGCAGCAGGATCTTCAGCTCCTGCTCCAGCTCTTCCACGCGCTTTTTCGCCCCGGAGAGTTCCTCCTTGAGCATCTCTCTCATTTCCTCATCATGTTCCTCTTCCAGCATCGCCACACTGTCCTCGATGGTCTGTTCACAGTTTTTATATTCCTGATAAGCGTCTGCGATCGGCTGGAGTTCCGCCTGCTCCTTCATCAGCTTCTGGAACATTCCCGGGTCGTTGGCGACCCCCGGTTCGTTCAGCTGATTCAGAACCTCTTCCAGGCGAAACAGAATATCATCCAGTTTATCAAACATTGCTCTCTTACTCCTTCAATCACTGCCCCTGCGTCCCACCGCCGTCCGATCCAGGCCCGCAAGGTCTCTGACAATTTCTATCTGTTCCAATCCATACATTTCCATCATACGACGCAGATCTTCCCCCTGATCATAGCCGATCTCAAAACACAGCCATCCCCCCGGCTTCAGGAAATCACCGGTCCGTTCCAGGATCCTCCGGTAAAAATACAGGCCGTCTTCCTTTCCGTCCAGCGCCATCCGGGGTTCATGGTCCCGGACCTCCGGCATCAGCGTCGGGATCACATCCGTCCGGATATACGGCGGATTCGACAGGATCAGATCGAACGTTCCTTCCACCTGCTCAAACAGATCGCTGCGGCAAAACTCTGCCTCTATCTTTAAATCGGACGCATTTTTCTTCGCTACTTCCAATGCCTGTTCCGACAAATCTACGCCAAGTCCTGACACCTCCGCACAGTTGGCCAGTACGGACAGAAGAATACACCCGGACCCGGTACACATATCCAGGATCCGCATCCCCGGTCTCACACGTTTCAGCGCCTGTTCCACCAGAATCTCCGTATCCTGCCGCGGGATCAGAACGTGTTCGTTGACCGTAAACGGAAGACCGTAAAACCAGGCCTTTCCGATCAGGTGCTGCAAAGGAATCCTCTGTCCCCGCCGGGCGATCAACGCCTCATACTTCCGGCTCTGTTCCCCGGACACCACCGTGTCACTGTGGGCAAAGTACCAGCTCCGGCTGATCTGAAACACTTCCTCCAGCAGCAGCCAGGCGTCTGTCGCGGCGTCCTCGACGCCTTTTCCGGCTAAATATAACATACCTGAATCCAGCAGTTCTTTCAAGCTTTTTTCTCTGTTTTCAGCCATTTTCACTTCCGGCGCAGCAG
>DXEK01000177.1 GCA_019115005.1 Candidatus Fusicatenibacter merdavium
ACTGGGTCAGGTCATTGGTCCCGATGCTGAAGAAATCCACTTCCTCCGCCAGAAGGTCGCTGATCATCGCCGCCGCCGGCGTCTCGATCATGATCCCCTGCTCGATCTCGCCCACCGGAATGCCCTGATCTTCCAGTTCCTGACGGACCTCATTCAGAATCTCTTTACACTTTCTGACCTCGTCGACAGAGATGATCATCGGATACATGATACCGATGTTTCCATAAGCGCTGGCCCGGAGGATCGCCCGCAGCTGCGTGCGGAAAATCTCCTGGCGGTCCAGACAGATACGGATCGCCCGGTATCCCATCGCAGGATTGTCTTCATGATCCAGATGGAAATAGTCTACCTGTTTGTCCGCGCCGATATCCAATGTCCGGAGGATCACCTTCTTGCCGGCCATATTCTGGGCGACGGTCTTGTAGGCCTGGAACTGCTCTTCCTCCGTCGGATAATCCGATTTTTCCAGATACAGAAATTCGCTGCGGAAGAGGCCGATGCCGTCCGCGTCATTTGCCAGAACCTTCGCGGTGTCTCCGACGCTTCCGATGTTCGCATACAGACGGATATGTTTTCCGTCCAGCGTCACATCCTCTTTTCCCTTCAGTGTCTGCAGCAGTTCTCTCTGGTGTTCTTCTTCCTGCTTCTTTTCCCGATAGAGCTTCAATGTCTCCTCGTCAGGGTCCAGGATCAGTGTGGCGGTCACACCGTCGATGACTGCAGTTCTGCCCTCCAGACTTTCGTCGACCGGAATACCGATCAGTGCCGGAATGTTCATCGTACGGGCCAAGATCGCCGTGTGGGAGTTGGAAGAGCCGAACTCTGTGACAAATCCAAGGAGCTTTGTCTTATCCATCTGAACCGTCTCGCTGGGCGCCAGATCCTTGGCTGCCAGGATCACCGGTTCATCGCCAAGGGCATTTTTTTCCGCCGCCCCCTGAAGGACGGAAACCACCCGCTCCGCGATATCCTTGATGTCGGCGGAACGTGCCCGGAAATATTCGTCGTCCATCTCCTCAAACATTTTGGCAAAGTTGTCGCCGGTGGTGGCTACCGCATATTCTGCATTGACTTTCTGGGACTCGATGGTGTTCCGGATGGAATCGTTGAAATCATCGTCCTCCAGCATCATCGCATGGACGTCGAAGATCGCCGCGTTGACCTCTCCGACTTCCTTCAAAGCTTTGTCATACAGCTCATGGAGTTGTTCCAGCGCCGTTTCCTTCGCCTTTTCAAAACGCTGCAGTTCAGCGACAGTATCCTCCACGCTGACTCTCTGCACCACCTGCTCTCCTTTGGAGTAATAATGGATCTTTCCGATGGCGACCCCTTTCAGGATCGACTTTCCCTCAAATTTTTCCATGGTTCCGCTCTCCTTCCCCTGTCAGAAATCAGAAATTCTCTTTGAAAAATTTCTCCGTCTCAGCGATCGCTGTGTCCTCATCTTCGCCTTCCGCTGTGACGGTCACTTCCATTCCTTTCTTGATACCCATTCCCATCACTGCCATCAGTTTTCCGGCGTCCGCAGATTTTCCGTTTCCGGAAATCGTGATCTTGGAAGAATATTTCTTCACAGCTTTCGCAAGGATCCCCGCCGGTCTTGCATGAATTCCCACTTCATCCTGAATCACATAATTAAAACTCTTCATTTTCTTTCTCTCCTTTTGATTGATAATATTTTTATTTTAAGCTTTTTTATAGAGCACTGCGCTCTCATAAGGCCGGAGGGTAAAGACTCCTCCTTCTCTGCGGCATCCGGAGTAATTTTCCAGGATACACTCATATCCGTCCAGATCGAGGCCGGATTCCCATACCACATCTTTTCCGTAAAAATTGTTTACCACCAGAAGCTCCTCGCCCTTCCAGGTTCTCCTGTATGCGAAGACCTGCGGATGTTCTTTCGCCACCGGCTGAACGTCGCCATACGCGATCACATCATATTTTTTCCGAAGCTCCACCAGCTTTTTATAATGGAAGAATACGGAATTCTCATCTCTTTGTTCCGTCTCTGCATTGATGTACCGGTAATTTTCATTGACCCCGATCCACGGTGTCCCGTCGGTAAAGCCGGCCTCCCACCGGTCGTTCCACTGCATCGGCGTACGGCCGTTGTCCCGGGAATGCACCCGTATGATCTGGAACGCCTGCTCCGGTGTCAGTCCTTTGTCCTGCAGGATCTGATAATAATTCAGACTCTCCACATCGCGGAACTGGGAAATATCCCGGAAATCCACATTGGTCATTCCCAGTTCCTCGCCCTGGTAAATATAAGGGGTTCCCCGGAGACAGTGGATCACGGTGCCGAGCATTTTCGCCGACTCTTTCCAGTACCGCTTCTCATCGCCGAACCGTGTCACGACTCGCGGCTGATCATGGTTGCACCAGAACACCGCGTTCCATGCGTGATGCTCCGCCATGCTGGTCTGCCACTGGAACATGATATCTTTCAGCTTTCTGAAATCATAGGGAACCAGCACCCACTTTTCATTGCCCATAAAATCTACTTTCAGATGGTGGAAACTGAATACCATGGAAAGCTCCGTGCCTTCCTCGTTGGCATACTGATAACAGTTCTCCAGAGAAGTGCTGGACATCTCGCCCACGGTCACGATCTCCGCGTCTGTGCCGAACGTCGCGGCGTTCAGTTCCTCCAGATACTGATGGATCTTCGGTCCGTCCGTATAGAAACGCCGGCCGTCCCCCTGATCATCGTCTTCATAGGCACTCTTACTGATCAGGTTGATCACATCAAAGCGGAATCCCTTGACGCCTTTTCCCATCCAGAACTTTACGACCTTCTGGATTTCCTGCCGCACTCTCGGATTCTCCCAGTTCAGATCCGGCTGGGAAACGTCGAACAGATGGAGATAATATTCGTCAAATTTTTCCACATACTCCCAGGCGCTTCCGCCAAATTTACTCTGCCAGTTGGTCGGCGGCACTCCCGGCGCCTTTCCTTTCCGGAAAATGTAAAACTGTTTATATTTCTCGTCGCCCTCCAGGGCTTTCCGGAACCATTGATTCCGGTCGGACGTATGGTTGAAGACCATATCCAGCATCAGACGGATTCCTCTCTTTCCCGCCTCTCTGGAAAGTTCTTCGAAATCCTCCATGGTGCCGTAGCGCGGGTCAATCCGATAATAATCCTCCACGTCGTATCCGTTGTCCTTCTGCGGCGACACGAAAAACGGCGTCATCCAAATATAGTCTACACCAAGTTCCCTGATATAGTCCAGCTTTTCAATGATTCCCCGCAGATCTCCCAGACCGTCTCCGTCACTGTCGCGGAAAGACTTGGGGTAGATCTGATATACGACGCTCTTTCTGAAATCTGTCATTGCGAATTTCTCCTTTTATTCGAAGGTGATCACCGGTGTTTTTCCGGCTTCTGCCTGAGTTCCTGTCAGATACTGGAGATTCTTTGCCTCTCCTTCATCCGTCACGATCACGGCTGTCATCGTCGGATGGCCCGCCGCACGGATCTTATCCATATCAAAACGGATCAGAGGATCCCCTGTGTGTACCTGATCTCCCTCTTTTACAAACAGTTCAAAGCCGTCTCCGTTCATCTCCACCGTGTCAATTCCCACATGGATCAGGAGTTCCAGGCCGTTGGAAAGAGTCAGACCGCAGGCATGACGGGATTCCTCCATCACAGCGGATACCTCCGCGTCTGCCGGAGCGACCACGATGCCTTCCGACGGTTCGATCGCCAGACCGTCGCCCATAATGTGCTGGGAGAACACTTCATCCGGCATATCCTCCAGAGGCAGTGTCTTTCCGTTCAGCGGTGCTTTGATCTCCAGACTCTGTCCGTCGGCTGCCGCAGTTTCCGTTCTGCCTGTGCTCTCTGACGAAGACGCTTCCTTCTGAACTGCTGTTCCTGCTGTTTTGCCGGCAGAGCGTGTTTCCGGCTGCGCTTTCTGTGTTTCCTGCACGCTGCTCTGCTGCGCGTCTCCATTCTCTCCCGGATTCTGTGCACCGGCTTCCGCCAGCCCTCTCTCCTCTTTGCTGAGTTTCTTCAAGCCGACAAAATACGTCAGTACGAACGGGATCACGATTGCCACGGCCATCGCTGCCAGGAAGTTCAGATAGTAGTCCGATTCAATGGAAAGGATTCCCGGAAGTCCGCCGACGCCGATACTCAGGGCTCGCACTCCGGTTCCCACAGAGATCATCGCCGCAACCGCCGAACCGATCATTCCGCAGACCAGCGGAAAGCCGTATTTCAGATTGACGCCGAACAGCGCAGGCTCTGTGACACTCAGGTAACAGGAGATGCACGCCGGTACATTGACCTGCTGGGCGCGCTCATTCTTTTTCTGGAGCACTGACATTGCCAGCACACTGGAACCCTGTGCGATGTTGGACAATGCGATCATCGGCCACAGGATCGTTCCGCCAAACGAATTGATCAGCTGAGTGTCGATGGCGTTAGTCATATGATGCAGACCGGTCATGACAATCGGAGCATACAAAAGTCCGAACAGTCCCGCAAACAGCCATCCGAACGGAGACATCAGTCCGCCGTAAACCACATCCGCGATCGCATTTCCGATCCTCCACCCGATCGGTCCGACGATCGTGTGCGCGATGATCACGGCCGGAACCAGGGAGCAGAACGGAACGACGATCATGCTGACCACTTCCGGACAGTGCTTCTTAAAGAATTTTTCCAGATAAACCAGCACAAAGCCTGCCATCATCGCAGCGATGACCTGTCCCTGATAACCGATCATCTGTACCTGGGCAAATCCGAAATCCCACACAGGAATATCCTCTGCGGCCGTCTCCGCGACGCTGAAACCGTTGAGCAGCTGCGGGGAAACCAGCGTCAGACCAAGGATGATACCGAGGATCTGGGTCGTGCCCATCTTCTTTGTGATCGACCAGATGATACCGACAGGCAGCATATGGAAGACCGCTTCGCCGATCAGCCACAGGAAATCGTACGTGCCGGACCAGAACTGGGAGATGTCCGCCAGACTCTGCGTACCGTTGTTAAAAAAGTTAATCTCTCCGATCACATTGCGGAATCCGAGGATCAGACCTCCGCAGATCAGCGCCGGGATCAGCGGCGCGAAAATCTCGCCCAGCGTTCCCATGATCCTCTGCAGCGGATTCTGATTCGTCTTGGCCGCGGCCTTGACCGCATCCTTGCTGACACCCTCGATGCCTGCGTAGCTGGTAAATTCATTATAAAACACCGCCACATCGTTGCCAATAATTACCTGATACTGTCCTGCCTGGGTAAAGGTTCCCTTTACCGCCGGGATCTCTTCGATCGCCTTCTCATCCGCCTTTTTCGGATCCACCAGCACGAAGCGCATCCTTGTCATGCAATGGGAAACAGCCTGAATGTTCTCCTTCCCTCCGATCAGAGTCAGAAGCTGTTTCACATCATTTTCATACTTCGCCATGATACCTTTCTCCTTTTCCTGCTCCTTTTGTGTAACCGCCCGGTCCCCCGAACGGCCACCCTCTTGTTCCTGTCGCCATTTCCGATACTTCAGACCTCCCGGATGCCGCCGGCACATCCGCCGATGTCATGTCTGTCTTCTCTGATCCTGCATCCATCCTGTCCTGAATCGCAACGGTTCTGTCTGCTGAACAGTTACGAAAAATCTCATACTGTTTGTTTTTCCCGATCAGAGATTTTTTATTCTGCAACTTGTTTGAACAAGCATAAAATAGCACACTTGTTTAAACATGTCAATGATAAATCTTGACTTTTTTTTACATTTTCTTTATAATAAAAGCTACAGGATGTTTAAACAAGACAGGATGTGAACATACAATATGCCTAAGAGCAAATATGAAACCATTTATAAAGATCTGAAACAGAAAATCGAGAATGAAGATTTTGCTTACCAGGAACTTCTTCCCTCTGAAAATACAATGGTACAGACCTACGACTGCTCCCGCAACACGATCCGGCGGGCGATCTCACGTCTGGTCACCGACGGATACGTACAGACTCTTCAGGGAAAAGGCGTGCGGAATATTTTCCGCCCGGTGGAACAGACCTCCTTTACCATCGGCGGGATCGAATCCTTCAAGGAATCAGCCCAGAGAAACCACCAGGTCGGACGCACCAAAGTACTCTGCTTTATGGAACTCACGGCAGACGAAAAAATTTCCCGGCGGACCGATTTTCCCGTCGGCGCGGAACTCTATTATATTCAACGGCTCCACTATCTGGACGAAAAGCCGCTGATCATCAACCACAACTATTTTCTGAAAAGCGCCGTCCCCGGCCTGACACCGGAGATCGCAGAGCATTCGATCTATGATTACCTTGAAAATACGCTGCACATGACGATCGTCAACAGCAAACGTGTGATGACAGTGGAAAAGATCACACAGATCGACGAAAAATATCTACATCTGGACGCCAACGATTATAACTGCATGGCCGTCGTCTCCAGCCATACCTATAACAGCGACGGCGTCATGTTTGAATTTACCCAGTCCCGTCATCGTCCCGATTACTTCCGTTTTCAGGATAATGCGGTGAGAAGATAAAAAAACATGCACAAAGACACGGCGGTTTTGGTCTCATCAGCCAAAACCGCCGTGTCTCGCTTTCAATGATAAAATTTTCTGTTTGAAAGATTGTTTATCCGCAGGAACCGTTCAGCCGGCTGAACGGCCGCGTTTATTCTTCTTTTCTTCTGGAATCATACCGGTATCCGCTCACTCCTTCCAGCTGTGCTTTCTCTTCCCGGTGAAGAATGACCGCAGACAACGGAAGAAGATCCATCTCCAGGATCCCGGCGTTTACTTCATGTACGCCCTCCATGCGCCGGAAGGAAACGGCGTCTGTACGGAAAATCTCCACCATTTCCGTCTCTTCACTGCGTTTCATACCAGTCAGCCATACCGGAATTTCCACATGCACCTGCTCGTTTCGGTTGTTCAGGACGATCACCATCTGCTCGGTGATGTTGAATCTTCCGTACGCCAGGATATTGTAATCGTTATACAGAGCCATCAGAGAACCGTCGATCAGCACCGGATATTTTTTATGGATCGCAATGATCTCTTTATAAAAACGGATCAAGTCCTTATCTTCTTTTCCCCACGGATACGTCCGCCGGTTATCCGGATCCGTAAAGCCGCAGACGCCGGCCTCATCGCCGTAGTATAACGTCGGGGCTCCCGGCCATGTCATCTGGATCACCACCGCTTCGCGCAGGACCGCTTTGTTAATGTTCTCTTCCGCCGCTTTGGAGCCGAGGGTTCCGACTCTCCCCACCCGATGGTTGGTCCGGGTCAAAAACCGGGAGTGATCGTGATTATCCAATTCATTCATCGCGGTATACAGAGACGGCGCATAAAATGCAGGCATATGGTAGCGCATCGCTCCCAGAAAGCTTTCGCTGTTGCCGAACTGTCCCTGGTTGAATTCATCACTGTGCTTCTCCATACCGGTCAGGAACCAGGAGACTGGCTCCATGAACGCGTCGTAGTTCATGACCGTATCCCATTCATCCCCCTGCATCCAGCTCTTGGCGTCGCCGTAATGCTCCGCTATGATGATCGCGTTGGGATTGGCCGCCTTCACGACCCGGCGGAACTCCTTCCAGAATCGATGGTTAAACTCCGGGCTGTGTCCCAGATCCGCCGCCACGTCCAGACGCCAGCCGTCCACATTGAACGGCGGGGATACCCATTTCGCAGCGATCCTCATAATATCCTTCATCAGTTCCGGGGATTCCTCATAATTCAGCTTCGGGAGCGTATCATGCCCCCACCAGCCGTCATAAAATTCATTGTACGGCCAGTCGTGTTCATTAAAAAATTTAAAGAAGGTATGGTACGGGCTGTCCTTGGATACATAAGCGCCCGGCGCGTACCCCTCCTGGTTTTCGTAAATCTGTTCTCTGTCCAGCCATTTATTAAAAGAACCACAGTGATTAAACACACCGTCGAGGATCACCTTCATCCCCCGCTTGTGGATCTCTTCCACCAACTGAACAAAAAGCTCATTGCTGGCCTCCAGATTCGCCTTGTTGGTGACGCGGTTGATGTACCGGGTCGCATGGGTGTTATCCATATCCCAGGTATTCAGAAGTTCTCCGCTGTCCTCCACGATCTTTCCGAAATGCGGATCCACATAATCATAATCCTGGATGTCGTACTTATGATTGGAAGGGGATACAAAAATCGGGTTCAGATAAATCACCTGCACACCCAGTTCCTGCAGATAATCCAGCTTATCCATAACGCCCTGCAGATCTCCGCCGTAAAAATTCCGTACGTCCATCGGCTCCGGCAGCGCGTTCCAGTCGTCAACCTTTTTTACTTTTTCCTTGATATAACAGTATTCTCCGTTCAGGACATCATTGGTCGGATCCCCGTTAAAGAAACGTTCCACGTAAATCTGGTACATGACCGCTCCTTTGGCCCAGTCCGGCGTACGGAATCCCGGAACAATGCCGAACGAATACATCTCCTGAAGTTCTCTGGTCACACCGAGCTTATTGTAATAGCATACCATCTTTCCATAACGGATTTCAAAATAATAATAGATCGTCTCCGTCCCCACCGGAATATCGATCTCATAATAATCAAAACCATTGCGGATGGTCCGTACTTCCATCTCCTCACGGATCGCCCCGCTGATAAAATACACCGCATCTACGTTATTCCGTACCGTCCGGAAACGAATGGTCACGAGGTCTCCCGGGTTCGGCTCAAACGGAAACTGGTATTGCGGTGATTCGTCACTGTAAAGCGCATGCTTATTAAACATTCCACGCATCTGTGAAATATACTGCTGTGCTTTTTCTTTATCCATATGCTGTAAGCCTCACAATCTTTGTAATTAGTATAATTATACCCCTTTCCGGGTAGTGTTACAACATTTTTTTGGACCGGCAGCGAGTTCCATTGCTCAGCTTTTTTAAATAAGCAGACGAAAACAGCCCGGGGCAGACGGTACGCGTGAACGGCGGGCGGCTGCAAAAACGCGGAAAATCTAACCGTCCCGGACTCCCTCCGGACGGGTGCCGGAGCGATTCGACAGGAATTTTTGATAAATTCCCGTCTCAGCGCTCCTCAGGCTCCGGCTTGAAGCCCGTCGCCTGTCCCGTCCTACGGAAGTCCGGGACGTTAAGATTTTCTCGCGTCTTTGCAGATGCCCGCCGTTCACGCGTACCGTCTGCCCCAGGCTGTTTTCTGTTTTTGACGGCTAGCAAAGTGTATGTCATATAAATTAGTCTTGCATACTCTTGCATTATTTTTCCGACAGCTGAGTCAATAAGCAAAACTGTTTCTCATCGACTATACCTTTCAGTGTATTCATTGCCTGATGGTACTCGTTGGTGTAATGAGAAAAGGTATCTGTCATTTGCAGTTTAAACCCCAAGGATAGATAAAGAAAAATGGCCTTCCAACTCCACGGCTGTGTGTGAATGTACACTGGGAACTGACCTTGTTCTTCAAAAATATTCATAATCTCACAGCACAAAGCTCTTCCAAGTCCTCTCCCCTGATACGCATCATCTACGATTAGCCAGTGTAATGAAGGCACAAAAACGTCTCGTCTCCTGTCCTGCCATGCAATGCACGAGCCAATAACCATCTGTTCGCTGTTCAGGAGGAATCGGGCATTCCTGAGTAATAACTCCCGATCCTGCATATAGGAGCAGATAAAGTAATTTTCCGCTTCTTCCAACGAATCGAAATCACCGACAGAAAACTCCAATCCCGCCCACGCTTTTTCATATCCCTCTTTATAAGGGACAATACTGAATCCATCCGGCAGCAGCACATCTCTATATTGGTAATTATCACATCGCAAAATCGTATTGTAAAACGGTATACTTCTGTCTAACAAAACATATCCTCCTTTCGGTACATTGACAAATCTTTACACCCAAAGCCGAAAATCTGTTTTTCACTGTATCAAAAATAGCCAGCAGAACTTCTTTGATTGTATCACATGCTTCTGTTTTTTTGAAGCAACCAATAAACATTTACCCTCAGATTTCTCCGCCCCCAACAGCCAGGAAGCAGCCGGGAGCAGCCGGCATGCGTGTGCAGCGGGCATCTGCAAAGATGCGAGAAAATCTTAGCGTTCCGAAGCCCCGGAGGACGGGACAG
>DXEK01000178.1 GCA_019115005.1 Candidatus Fusicatenibacter merdavium
GCAGGCGCGACGTCCCTCTGTACCTTCAGCTTTCTGGATTTTTACCGGAAAATTGCAGGAAAAATCCGCCCATTGCAGCCGGTGCCATGGACGGATGATCTGCAGTTGGAAACGGCAAAAATGCTGGCAGAGACCGCCGCGGTTTATGGAATCCCGCTGGTTTCCTGCGCAGAGACAGGGGATTTTTCTTCTGTGGGAGTCCGGCATGGATGCTGTATCGACGCAGCACGCCTGAATGTCAGATACCGGAAGGACAAAAATCAGCGCCCTGCCTGCGGCTGCTGCCAGAGTGTGGACATCGGCAGATATAATACCTGCCGTAACGGATGCCTGTATTGCTATGCCAGCCAGAGTCCGGCGCGCATTGCGGCTGAGTGTGCACGCTATCGGCCGGACTCACCGCTGCTGTGCAGCGAACCGGACGGGAATGACCGGATCACTGAGAGAAAAGGATAACACCGGCTTTCCTTTTTACAGCTCCTGCTGTGTAAACCATGCCAGTGCATACTCTTTTACCGCCGGAACAACGGCCTCGATCTCTATGCCTGTTGTGTTGACACAGAGGTGATAATTGTCTTTCTGTCCCCATTTTTTGTCGCTGAACAGTTTCTGATGTCTGGCGCGCCCTTCGTCGATCTGCTGGATCTTTTTCTGGAGTTCTCTGTCACTGAGCGTTTTTACATCGTCTCCTCTCAGCCGGCAGCGCGCCAGGCGGGAAGCCATGTCCGCGTAGACGAAAATCTTCAGTGGCCGGTATTTTTCCAGGATGATCCCGGACGTACGTCCTACGATCACGCAGTCGCCCTTCTGGGCGAGATTTTCAATGATATGCTGCTGAAGTCCCATGATCCTTATTTCATTTTGCATAACGGGATCCGGACCAAGGGCAAAGGTATGTCCGAAGGTCGGCAGATAATTCGGCGTCAGTCCCCGCTGCAGTACCTGCTCCACATAGTTTTCATCGTAATTTCCCTCTTTTGCGATTGCAAAAAGGATCTCTTTGTCATAAAACGGCACATCCAGAGCTTCTGCCAGACGTTTGCCCAGTTCTCTCCCTCCGCTTCCGAATTCACGGCTGATGGTAATGATCCTCATAAAACTTCACCTCTTTTTCTGTTGTGGAAACAGTTCATCCAGCTGAACGGTTTCCGCTGCTTGTTGGATAACACTGTTTGCTTATACCACAATTATAGCGTAGTTGTCTGTATATTTCCAGATAAAACAACATATTTTACAGGAAATTTGTTGTAGTTCCGTCAGGTCTGCGCATTTCCTGCGCAGACCGTGTGAAAACATAGCGCCTGTGGGCATCCAGCCCATCGCGAAACGATTCTCAATGGCTGGATGCCGGTTACAGTTCAGAAAAAAATATGGAATTTCTTCTTGACAACAGAAAAATCTGCGGTATAATGAAACCAAATTGTAAAAGGTCAAACGCGTAGAACAGGACAAAATTTTCCGTGGAAAGTCCGAGGGACAGGTGCTTTCAGAGAGTTTCCGGCAGGTGTGAGGGAACAGCACAGACGGGAGATTATCCCCTGCGAGCAATCAGAGTGAACGGAGTCCAGTAGCCCTGACCGGTATCCCACCGTTAAAAGGGAGCCTGTTATATCCGGCAGTTGTCTTCTGTTTTAAACAAAAGAGCAGATCCGGACGACAGGACTGAGCGGCCGGTTCTCTGCAACCGGTAATTGAAGTGGTACCGCGGAATTATTATTTTCGTCTTCTTACGGAGTCATTCTGTAAGGAGATTTTTTTGACCTTTTTACAATGCGGATCCGATGCATTCCCTTGCACACGGAAACGCTGCCGTAACAGTTCAGCTAACCGGACTGTTACATGCTGCCGGCATCTCGCCGGGAATTTTATTTACATAAAAGGAGAGTGGGGATATCATGAACACATTGGTAATCATACTGATCGCTGCCGTATGTCTTCTGGCAGCTTATGTACTGTATGGACGCTGGCTGGCGAAAAAATGGGGTATTGATCCGAAAGCGAAAACGCCGGCAGTCACACACAATGACGGACAGGATTACGTGCCAACAGACGGATGGACCGTATTCGCGCACCAGTTTTCGTCTATCGCCGGAGCCGGACCTGTCACAGGGGCAATCCAGGCGGCAGCCTTCGGATGGCTTCCGGTCCTTCTGTGGATCCTGCTGGGCGGGATTTTCTTCGGTGCGGTGACAGATTTCGGCGCGCTGTACGCCAGTGTCAAAAACGACGGAAAGTCTATGGGTCTGCTGATCGAAAAATATATCGGGAAAACAGGAAGAAAACTGTTTCTCGGGTTCTGCTGGCTGTTTACGCTGATCGTCATGGCGGCGTTTGCCGATATGGTGGCGGATACCTTTAATGCTTATGTCGTGACAGACGGAGTGACGACCCTTTCAGAAAACGCAACCGTCAACGGCGCCGCAGGCAGTATTTCGCTGTTCTTTATCCTGTTTGCCGCTGTCTTCGGGCTGATCCAGCGGAAAATGAGATTCACCGGATGGAAAGAAGTGGCGCTCGGTCTTGTGTGTACAGTGCTTGCATTTGTGTTTGGTATGAACCTTCCGGTGATCCTCGGAAAAGATATGTGGATCTATATCGCGTTTGTCTACATCTTCCTTGCTGCTGTTCTGCCGATGTGGTTTCTGATGCAGCCGAGAGATTACATGTCCACATTTATGTTTGTCGGTATGATCGCCGGCGCTGTTCTGGGTCTGATCTTCGCACATCCTGCGATGAATCTTCCTGCCTATACAGGATTTCACAATGACAGTCTGGGGGATCTTTTCCCGATCCTGTTCGTAACTGTTGCCTGCGGCGCAGTCTCCGGATTTCACAGTCTGGTTTCTTCCGGAACATCGTCGAAGACGGTTTCCAACGAAAAAGATATGCTGAAGGTCGGTTACGGAGCGATGGTTCTGGAAAGCCTTCTGGCAGTCATTGCTTTGTGCGTGGCTGGCGCCGCAGCAAGCGCAGACGGGACGGCTGCTGTCGGTACACCGTTCCAGATTTTTTCTTCCGGTGTGGCAGGATTCCTGGAAATGTTCGGAATCCCTGTCTACGTGGCGCAGAGCTTTATGACGATGTGTGTATCTGCCCTGGCGTTCACGACCCTGGATTCGGTTGCCCGGATCGGACGTATGTCTTTCCAGGAACTGTTCAGTGTAGATGATATGGAACATGCGGAAGGCTGGAGGAAAGTTCTCTGTAATAAGTATTTTGCGACTCTGATCACTCTGTTCTTCGGATACGTGCTGACACAGGTGGGATATTCGAATATCTGGCCGCTGTTCGGAAGCGCAAATCAGCTGCTGAGTGCGTTGGTATTGATCACCCTCTGTGTATTCCTGAAAGTGACCGGAAGAGAGATGAGGACCCTGATCCCGCCGTTTGTAATCATGCTCTGCGTGACTTTCACCGCTCTTGTTCAGCGACTGATCGCTCTGGTAAATGCGTTTGTGAACGGTACCGGAGTGTTTATGGTAGAAGGTCTGCAGCTGATCGTTGCGGTGCTTCTGGTGATCCTCGGAGTGACGATTGTGTATACCTCCGGAAAAGAACTGATACGGAAGAAAACAGTAAAATAAATGACAGCCGTTCCTTCGGCTGAATAAAAAACCTCCGCTGTCAATGAATACAGACAGCGGAGGTTTTTGCAGCGGGGATAATCTGACGAACCGATTATTGCTCCAGGACAGTAACTATGTTCTCTCCTGCTTCCGGAATATCCCGGATGATCTCGCCGACCGACGGAACGGTGATGCTGCCGGACAGTGGATTTTTGATACTGATCACCGGAGTGGTGATCTCTGCTTCCACTTCCGAGCGTTCGAAGGCGAGATCTGTGTCGATCATCTCGCAGTTGATCAGCTTCAGATTTTTACAGTAGCACAGGGGCTGCGTACCGATGATCTTACAGTTTTCGAACGTAACATTCTCACAGTACCATGCAAGATACTCACCTTTGACAACACTGTCGCGGACAACGATGTTTTTTGCATGCCAGAAGGCATCCTTCGTGTCGAAGTTGCAGTTTTCAAATACGGAATCTTCGATATACTGGAAAGAGTATTTTCCTTTCATCCTCACATTCCGGAAATACAGATGGCTGGAACGCATCATAAAATATTCACTCTCAGCGGTACAGTCATCCATCTCGATTCTCTGAACGGACCATCCGAATTCCGGAGAGACAATATCGCAGCCTTTCAGTTTCACATCACTGCATTCCCGCAGCGCTTTGATCCCGTGGAGCTTTGTGTCTGTGATCTCAACATGGTCCGAATACCACAGCGCCGCACGGCAAAGTTCCGTCATCTCGGAATCGGATATCTTCAGTTCATGGTCATGCCAGAAAGGGTACCGAAGATTGAAAAAGCTATGTATCGCCTGTACGTTCTCGCACTCTTTGAAAGCGCTTTCTCCGTCTGCCGGTCCGTCGAAGGAGCAGTCTCTTACAATAAGATCTTTACTGCCGTAAAGGGCACGTTCTTCGTCAAAAGTCTGGTTTTGTATCGTATTCATCTCACTGATTCCTCTTTTCTCATATGATTGATTCTTTGAGTCCATTATAACTCGTTACGGCCTCTCAGGCAAATACTTGTTCTTTATACTTTCATATTAAAAAAATGAATAGATCATTTGCGGGCAGATCCGGTATTTTTTCCTGTCCGCCAAAAGAAAGACTGCAAAAAGACCCGGCGACAGCGAACGATCGCCGGCGCAGAGTCCTTTTGCCAATCTTTTTTCGGATTAATTTTTGAAATAACAGTATTTCATAACTGTTCCTTTTATTTCTGGACAATATTGATGATACGTCCCGGTACATAGATTTCTTTTACGATGGTTCCCGTCAGCTTGTCGGCAACAGCCTCTTTTCC
>DXEK01000179.1 GCA_019115005.1 Candidatus Fusicatenibacter merdavium
GGATTCTTACCGGCAGCTTTCTCTCTTCGATGATTTCCATTTTCAGATGGAACCCCAAGCGGAAGATCTCCGGATGTCCGTGACCGGACAGCTGTAAACGGTAAAGGAGAAACAAAATGACGATTTTTACATGCGAAAACGATCTCGATGCGATGATGACCTGCCTCTATGACGCCTGGGCCTCCGGACTCGGACACCGCCGGATCCGGCTGATGATCGAGCCGGTCCTGGAACCTGAATTGTTCTGTGATTATCACCATATAGACGCTGACCATGATAAGGCGGCCAAAGTAATCCGTTCGATACAGAAAAAAATATCCTCCGCCACATGGCACATGGTATACCGCTGTGCCATGGCCCCCGGTTCTGAAAAGCTAGATATCATCTACCGGTTTCTGCTGTATGGCTTTTCCTACGGAAACAGGGCCATGCAGATGTTCCAGGAAGCTTCGGTTGCAGCCTTTTTTGCGTTGGACCGGCGGGTGAAAAACGAAGCGCATCATTACAGAGAATTTATCCGTTTTTCCAGTTTCCCCGGAGACGTGCTGGTCAGCCATATCTCGCCCAGATCGGACGTGCTCACGTTGACAGCGCCGTACTTTGCGGACCGCCTCCCTTCAGAATACTGGATCATCATTGATGACACACGGCATACCGCCGCCGTACACCCGAAGGATGGAGACTTTTACATCACACAGCTGGACCCGGAAGAGTTTGCGCGCCTGAATGTGCCCGGACAGGAGGAAGATCCCTATCCGGAACTGTGGAAAGGATTTTTCCGGTCCGTCAGCATGAAAGCCAGAGAAAATTACCGCTGTCAGCGGGGATTTCTGCCGCTCTGGATGAGAAAACACATGACGGAATTCGAACCATAAGCTTCGGACGGATCCTCTGCATCCGATCCGGGCTGAATCCTTTTCTCCGCGGATGTGTATCACAGTTTTTTCACAAAGATACCATTTTCTGGTCACACTTCTCCGTTAGAATCATATTCTAAGAAGGAGGTGGTACACGCAGGATTCAGGAATCTTTTCCGGCAGTTCTGCATATCCTGAGATATTGTGGAGAATCATTACAGAAGCGTTGCTGTAAATAATCAGTTTTGTACAGATTTCAATAAGGGGTGATCTTTATTACAGGAATACTGATGTTAGACAAAAACAATCAAGTCTTTATGATGCGTCCGGACCGGCGGGAACAGATCCCTGTCACCTCCGGACAATACCTCTACCTCTCAGTGAGCAAAGTCTGGATCCCGGTGATGATCCGGTACTCTGAACAAATGCAGAAATGGTTTTTCGAAGGAATGCCGGAATTGAATATCTTTCACCGTAAGGTTATGATCAAGGACTGACACAGCTGTTTCATCCAACAAGATCTTTGGTCGTCCTGATCTCCTGACAGAAATAGCGTTAAAAATACCGGACGGCGACGCAGAACTTCCGCTGCTGTTCCTCCCGCACATTGCTTCCGGAAGGAATGCAGCATTCCACGGATTACACCACTTACCACTTTTCTGCCCGCCGCACCGGTATCTTTTCAGAAGCTTTCCATATAAGAAGACACTGCCGTTCAGTCACATTGCAGCGAAAAGCCGCCTATTTCTCAGGATGTTTTCCCTGAAACTCCCGGATCCTTTCCAATCTCTCTTTCGCGTCTTTTTCCTTTCCCTGATCTGTGGGATGATAATAGACTACATCCTCCATTCCCTCCGGCATGCACTGCATGTGCGTCAGCTTTTCCTCCGTATCATGGGCATACTGGTAGCCCTCTCCATAGTGAAGTTCCTTCATCAGCCCCGTCGGCGCGTTCCGAAGCCACAGGGGAACGGGCTCCGCCCGACGTTCGCGCACATCTTTCCTGCACGTCTCACAGGCACAGTACAGTGCATTGGATTTCGGCGCAAGCGAGAGATAGACCACCGCATGCACTAAATTCACATCACACTCCGGCATTCCGTTAAAGTGGCATGCCTGGTAGGCGGCTACCGCCACCTGTAGCGCCTGACTGTCGGCGATCCCCACATCCTCGCTGGCAAAACGGATCAGGCGGCGCGCAATATAAAGCGGTTCCTCGCCGCCCTCCAGCATACGCATCAGCCAGTAAACCGCCGCGTCCGGATCACTGTTGCGCATGGATTTGTGAAGTGCGGATATCAGGTTATAATGTTCCTCGCCGCTCTTATCATACAGCAGGGATTTTCTCGTGATACACTGCTCCATCACAGCATCCGTCACACGGATCTCCTCCGGCGTCATCTCGCCGTTCAGCACAGCCATTTCCAGTGTGTTGAGTGCTGTGCGCGCATCCCCATTGGAAAACGCCGCGATCGCCGTCAGCTGCTGTTTTGTGATCCCGATCCGCTGATTCCCGTATCCTCTGGGACTTTTCAGCGCGTGTTCCAGCAGCTCGAGGATCTCCGTCTCCGACAATTCCTTCAACACAAAGACACGGCATCTGGACAGAAGCGCCGCGTTAATCTCAAACGAAGGGTTCTCCGTGGTCGCACCGATCAGCAGGATACTCCCCTTTTCCACATAAGGAAGGAACGCATCCTGCTGTGCCTTATTGAACCGGTGGATCTCGTCGACAAATACGACCGTCCGAAGTCCCATTTTTCTGCTGTTCTCCGCCTGCTCCATTACATGACGGATTTCTTTAATCCCGCTTGTCACGGCGCTGAAATCGATAAACTCCGCTTTTGTTCTCCGGGCAATGATGCGGGCAAGCGTCGTTTTTCCCACGCCGGGCGGTCCCCAGAAGATCATCGACGAGAGCTGATCCTTCTCGATCAGCTGCCGAAGCATTTTTCCCTCTCCGAGAAGATGCTTCTGTCCGACGAACTCCTCCAGGGTCTGAGGACGCAGACGGCTGGCAAGGGGAGCGCCCAAATCTTTATTCTGATCAAACAATGATAACTGTTCCATATTCTCATTCCTTTTAAAAAACATAAAACGATATTGGGAGCAAAAGGTATTTTGCCCCAAGGATGCTACGGATTGTTGCGCATTTCATGCTCCTGCAATCCTGAAAACATTCGAAATCCGCCCGATCGGGCTACTTTCTCATCCGTCTTCGCGTACGACTGCCTATATTCAGTATATAACAAAACGGAGCATTCTGCACATAAAATCCTCCATTCAAGCCATACTAACTCTGAAACAGATGTTTCACCAAAAGTACATTTTAAAGGAGGAACCTACCATGCAGGATATTTCTGTTCTTGATCTTCAGAATCTGCGCCACCTGATCGGAGGATATTCAACCACGCACTGCAAAATGACCGATTACGCATCCCAGGCACAGGATCCGGAAGTGAAAAAACTGTTCCAGAACGCTGCGGACTGCGCGATGAAAAACAAACAGGAACTTATGAGATTCTTATAGGAGGAACGTATCATGGATGAAAAGACAATGGTATCCGACGCGCTTGTCGGAGTAAACGGAGAATTAAAAATGTTTGGCGAAATGATCGCGCAGACGGAAAACAAAGAGCTGAAACAGTGCCTGAAGCAGATCCGGAACCAGACAGAGATGTCGCAGGAATCTCTGTACGAGCTTGCGCGGAAAAAGAGTTATTACGTCCCGGCTGCCAAAGCTTCTCCCCAGGAGATCGAACATGTTAAATCCGTGCTCTCTCAGCCCAAAATGATGTAATGATCTGAAAAAGAGGACATCTCCTTCCGTTTCTTTTCTCTGTCTCTGTAAAAGAACCGGTCGTCAGATGTCCTCTTTTCTATAGAACAGATCACGACTGATACATCAGCCTGTTTCCTGCAGAAGTTCAGCCAGCTGAACTGTTCCTTTTATTTCTTTTTCTCAGCCAGCTTTTTCGCATTCTCATTTACCACTTTTTTACTCAGCGGATACCAGAAGATCAATACCAAAGCTACGATTGCAAAACCTACAGCCGGAACCAGACAGGTAACATTAAAGATGCCGCTGATAACGTTTGGATCATTCGCCGTAGCGTCTGTATAACCGATCAGTGTCAGCAGACCGCCGGAGAGTCCTGCAGATGCAGCCTGTCCGAGTTTACGTGCGAAAGAGTATACGGAGTATGTGGTGCCATCCTCGCGAACACCATTTTTCAGCTCGCCATAGTCAATAACATCGGCAAGGAACGCCCACAGTACCATATTGAACATTGCCATTCCCAGGTAAGCAATCACCCAGAAAGCCACAAACATCCAGACATTCGTCGGACGCATGATGAAGCAGATCAGCAGGCTCGCAGTTGCAACGAGGCATCCCACGGAACCGAATTCTTTCTTTCCGAATTTCTTTGCAGCCGGAGTTGCAAAAGGAGCGACAGCGAAAGTAACGATAGAACCAAGGAACGAAGCGACAGACTGCGCCGACGTATTCTTATAGAAGTTCGGGAATACATAGTTTGCCATGGAACTAAGGGTCAGCTGAGACAGCAGCAGAAAGATCGCCGCTACGATCAGCGCCAGGAGCGCACGGTTGGTAAATACATTTTTCACAAAGTTATTCTTCGGAGCATTCGCATCCTTTTTCTGCGGCTCGATTTTCACACGCTCGGTACAGTTAAAATAGCAGATCAGATAACAGATCAGAGCTGCGATGGAGAAGATCAGGGCCAGAACGGTAAATACGGTTCCGTTGAAAACCTGGTTGCCATCTGCATCTGTGTAATACACGATCATCGGAACACCGGTGCCGATCGCAAGAGATGCAACTGTGGCGCCCACGGTACGGTATGTGGAAAGCTGCGTTCTCTGAACCGGATCCTCCGTGATACCGGAAGCCATGGAGCCGTAAGGGATGTTTACCATCGTATAGAACACGGAACCCCAGAGCAGATATGTTCCAAACATCCAGATAATCTTGAAGGTCATACCCATATCCCTAAACCATGAAGCGTACATCAGAAAACTCATCAGCGCAACAAGTCCGGCGCCTCTCAGGATCCACGGACGAAATTTTCCATGTTTTCCAACCTTTGCAGTGTCGACGATCCTTCCCATCGTTACATCTGTAAAGGCATCAACAAAACGGGCTACCATCATCATAATACCGATGATACCCGCATTTACTCCCATAACGTCCGTATAGAATTTCATCAGGAAACTGCTGGACAGAATGAAAGTAAAGTCATTGGCGATATCTCCAAAGGCATATCCGACTTTATCGCGCATGCCAAAGGGACGCACCTGTGTGGTTTGTTTCATAACTTTCTTCACTCCTTTTTTTATTCTTTCTGATTATTTTAATATTTTTTTCACATTCCTGTGAGGACAATTTTTAGGACCTTCCGCATTTTTATTTTATTTTTCTATTTTCAGCCAAATATTTTCCTTTTTTATATAAATATTATCCCATTCTTTTGTAACATGGAATCATATATTTATTTGAACATTTCTCTACGATATGATACAATTTATAGAAAAGGCATTCTGCCGTATACCGTCTCAACCGGTATCGGCAGCCGTCATTAACGGTATAGATCTGAATTTATTTTTCTGCTGGAAGGAGTAAATATGCAGGTAGATTTACTAGAAGTAATGGAATCCCTTTTTCATATATGCAACATTGAGATCACTCTCGTCCGACTGAAAGATCTTCCCGATGAAACACCGAATTCTCCCGATCTTCTGCAGAAACTGACGCTGGATTTTCACTCCCGCCAGATTTCTGAGGCGCTTCTGAATGCACTGAAGCCTAATCTGATCTCCATCCTACACACCCAGACCATGCTGAATTACATATTACTGACTGCGACGCCGGAGATGAGAGAGGAATATACGTTTGATTTCATCGCTGTCGGCCCTTATCTGACTGTTCCGGTGGATCACGAAGAACTGCTTTCCCTGAACCAGATGCTGCATCTTCCGATGGATCGGTACGAAAATCTTCAGAGTTTCTACTCGTCCATCCCCGTGTTTAGCGGTCAACACGACATCAATTCTATGGTCGCGCTGCTTGGAAAATTCATCTACGGCGGCTTTACAGAGTTTACGATTGAAAACATGATGGACCGTTTTACTCTGCCGGAAGCTAACTTTGATTTTCAGCTCAACCAGAAACCCTATGAGGTGATGGAATCCGTGGAAAAGCGGTATCAGGCAGAGAACGAGCTTCTCGAAGCGGTTGCAAAAGGAGACACCAACCGGGCACTGTATACATACAGCAATTTCTTTTCTTACCGCGTTCCGCCCCGGGTCACGGACCGGCTGAGAAATGCAAAAAATCTGTCTTTTTCCCTCAACACTTTGCTGCGGAAAGCAGTCCAGAACGGTATGGTGCATCCCCTGTATATCGACGAGATGTCCGGACATTTTGCACAGGAGATCGAAAAAAACACGTCCATCGACGCGCTCAACGCACTGAGCAGAGAGATGGTTCATAAGTACGCTAACCTTGTCCGTAATCATTCTATGCGCGGCTATTCGCCCGCAGTACAAAAAGTAGTCAATTACATAGATTTTAATTATCAGGAAGATCTCTCGCTGAAAAAAATCGCCGACCTTTTTTCCATCAGTCCGAGTTATCTGTCTGCGCTCTTTAAAAAAGAAACCGGTTCCACGCTGACCGAATATATCAACAACAAGCGGATCGACATTTCCGTGTCTCTGCTGAACACCACCGATTCTTCAATTCAGAACATCGCAGCACAGGTCGGATTTCTGGATGTGAACTATTACACCAGAATCTTCAAAAAACTAAAGGGAATATCTCCGAGCGCCTATCGGAACATGATCAACAAACGGATCAATGGATAAGCGTCTTCCCGAAGTTTCCCGGATCTGTGAGCAAAAGAGAAACTCCCGGCAGGAAAACGACAGATATATTTTCCTGCCGGGAGTTCTTCTGCGAACTCTG
>DXEK01000018.1 GCA_019115005.1 Candidatus Fusicatenibacter merdavium
TGCCCTATGTAGCTTAGCATATATGGGGATGGGAGGATTGATTCCACCATCCTGCTCCCTGTAACTTATCCACCATATCAGTTCATTATAAAAATCTTAGATTTTTGTCTTGACAACTGAGCCACTATAGATCCGGCGCGTGCCTGATGCGCAGCCGGGAAAAATGGATACAGGAGTAAACAGAATATAGAGAATGAAATCCGGTAAGAACCCGGAAGGATCCGCGCAAAAGCCTGCCGCAAACGGCAGTCCCCGCGGATCCTTCCGGGTTTTTGTGCGATATACCCGGCAAGTGCCTTGCCGTGCTTGCACGAGCAGGCATTTGCCGGGTAACGGACAGCGAGCAGCGCATACTGCGAGTTGGCGTGGCGCAGAAAAGCTTTTTATTGCATTTTATAATAAAATACTATACAATAAAATGAGACAAGTGAAAAAAAAGGTCATAAATTTCGGATTTGTATGAAAATTTATGATTTCGTGAAGCGTAAAACACGAAAAGCAGCCGTTTTTCGAAAAAAATGGGTGGATCTGGCAGCATTCAGTCAGCTGAACTGCTACCGGATTTGAGATGTTTTCAGGTAAAATCGTATTTGCACAGACATGGAAAAAGTGGAAGACAGAGGAGGCAGAGGATGATCACGATCAAAGAGCTGGCAAAGGAATTGGGCGTCAGTCCGACTACTGTGTCGAATGTCATCAATGGAAGAACCAGGAAAATGTCTCCCGAGACAAGAAAAAAGATAGAGATCGCACTGGTAGAGCATCATTATGTTGCGGAGAACCGCAGGGAAAATCCGAAAGAGATCCGGTTGGTTTCGCTGGATTTCTGTCTGGGGGAAAAGAGAAATGTCCTGACAGATCCGTTCTGCGGCGCGCTGATGGAGGCGGTGATCGAGAATCTCAGAGACTGCGGCTGGTATGTGGTCAGCGATGCGCCGTCCGGGGAGGAGGCGATTTTGAAGAAACTGGAGGCGCGGAATGTAGAGGGCGCCATTGTACTCGGATATGAGCCGGAGAAATGTGAGGAGTTGACGATGCGCGCTCCGAAGCCGATCGTGTTTATCGATTCCGGCGACGGAAATTATGACAATGTCGGACTGCAGGACCGGGAGGGCGCCGCGCAGATGACGGAATACCTGATCCGCCAGGGACATCAGAGGATTGCGTTTTTTACGGATTATCAGGAAAATTCTGTCTGCAATCGGATGCGGATGGAAGGTTACCGGGAGGCACTGCGTGTCCGGAAACTTCCATTCCTTCAGGAAGATATATATTCGCTTCCCCTGGACAGGCATATGAGAAATGAGATCATCAGGAAATTTGCGAGGGAAAAGGCCGGCCGGGTTTGTACGGCGGCATTTTTCGTGAACGATCTGTTTGCCAATGAGGCGGTGGGAATGCTGTCGGCGGAGGGAATCCGGGTGCCGGAAGATCTCTCGGTTGCCGGTTTCGATGATAATATTTACGCCAGGCTGTCCAATCCGATGCTGACGACGGTGCGGCAGCATCCGGAGGAGAAGGCCTATGAGGCAGTAAAAATGCTGATGAAACGGCTGCGGGGAGAACCGGTTCCGGTACGGTCGATCCATCTTCCCACGGAGCTGATCGTCAGGGACAGTGTAAAAAATCTTGTGTCGGTCCGGTAATTCCGGCAACAGTTCAATCCGCTGAATGGTAACAGGTTTTGCACAAAACCTGTTGTACAACCTCGCAAAACCAGATAGGATGAAAGCAAAAGAAAAAAAGTGACGAGAAAATGGAGGTAATTATGGAACTGAAGCAAAGCTATTTTGAACTGTACGGTGACAATGATATTACCCGGTACCGCTGGGATCAGCTTCAGGAGATCATCGCGGGGGCGAAAGCTGCGAGAAGCCCGGAACTGAAAAAGCAGGATAAGGGCGGAAACCAGTGGTATATGTCAGAAAAAATGGCGGGAATGATGCTGTATGTGGACCGGTTCAGCGAGGATCTGAAGGGATTCGAGGAAAAGATTGATTATCTCGCGGAACTGGGGATCACTTATGTACATTTCATGCCGCTGTTGAAATCGAGAGAGGGAAACAATGACGGCGGTTATGCGGTGTCGGATTATCTGGCGGTGGATAAAAAGTTCGGAACGATGCGTCAGCTGGAACGTGTCGTAAAGCTGTTGAAAAAACGGGGGATCCGTACCTGTATCGATTTCGTGCTGAACCATACGGCCAAGGAACATGTGTGGGTGCAGGAATACAGAAACGGCAATCATGATTACGACAATATGTACCACATGTTTGACGACGATACGATCCCGAAGGAATACGAGAAGACTATGACAGAGATCTTTCCGGGCGTTGCGCCGGGAAATTTCACCTGGTATCCGGATCTGAACAAATTTGTGATGACACGTTTCTATGAGTTCCAGTGGGATCTGAATTATGCGAATCCGCAGGTGTTTAACAAGATTGTCGAGGTGCTCCTGACTCTTGCCAACAAGGGAATCGATATTTTCCGTCTGGATGCGATCCCGTATATGTGGAAGGAACTGGGTACATCCTGTATGAACCTTCCGAAGGTACACACGCTCCTCCGGATGATGTATCAGATCGTGCAGGATGTCTGCCCGTCGGTGATCTTCCTGGGAGAGGCGATCGTGGAACCCCATGAGATCGTCAAATACTTCGGAACAAGAGAAGAGAAAGAGTGCAATGTCATGTACAATGCATCCCTTATGGTTCTGCTCTGGAGTTCTCTGGCGACGAGAGATGTACGGCTGATGGAGCGGTCTCTGTCCAAGGATTACGGGGTTCCGTCGGACGGTGTGTGGATCAATTACGGCAGATGCCACGACGATATCGGCTGGGGCTTTGAGACGGATATCCTCAGAGATCTCGGCTGGGATCCGGAGGCGCATAAGCAGTTTATGATCCGGTTTATGGAAGGCCGGTATCCGGGAAGCTTTTCCACCGGCGAACTGTATGAGTTCAATCCGGTGACGCTGGATGCGCGGAACAGCGGAACTTTTGCATCTATGTGCGGCCTGGAGCAGGCGCTGAAAGAAAAACACAGCTATAAGATCGAGCTGGCGATCAAGCGGATCCTCCTGCTGAATTCCATCATTATCTCTTATACGGGAATCCCGCTGTTTTACAGCGGGGACGAGATCGGACAGCTGAATGACTGGAGTTACAAAGAAGTTCCCGAGGAGGCAGGCGATTCCAGATGGCTGCACCGCCCGAAGATGGACTGGGAAGCTGCGGAAAAGCGGAAGGATCTGACGACGGTTCAGGGAAAGATCTTCCAGGGCATTCGCCGGATGCTGGAGATCCGGAAAGGATCCGAATACTTCCGCTCCGATCTGAAATCTACGCCGGTAGATCTGGATAATAAAGCCGTCTTCGGATTCCATAAAGAAAACAAGATGATGGTGCTGGCAAACTTTTCAGAGCAGGAGCAGTGGGTTGACGCGGATTATTTCAGCTGGTTCGGTCTCCCGGGAGAGATGACCGATCTGCTGACCGGGCGCCCGATCCGGTCCTACAATAACAGGATTCTGCTCGGGCCATACGAGTATCTGTGGCTGGTTTGAGACTATAATAGAGATAATACAGGAGGAGAGATATGGCAGTGATTTACCAGGAGAAAAGCGGACTTTTCACGCTGCAGACAAAGACGACGACGTATCAGATGAAAGTGGACAAATACGGTGTGCTTCTGCACACATATTACGGGCCCAAAACAGACGCCAGTGATTATTCTTATCTGATCATGCCGGCAGACAGAGGTTATTCCGGACAGCCGGGAGATGTACAGGATGAGAGAACCTATTCTCTGGATTTCTATCCGAGAGAATACCCGGTTTACGGAAATGGAGATTACCGGATCGTCGGAATGAAAGCGAACTTGAAGGGACAGGTTCCGGCGCTGGATCTGCGGTATCACAGCAGCCGGGTCATGAAAGGGAAATACCGTCTGGAAGGCCTTCCGTCCATGTTTGCGGAAGAAGGGGAGGACGGCGTCGATACGCTCGAGGTGGTTCTGAAAGACCGGTATGAGGATCTTTATGTTCATCTTCTCTACGGTGTGTATGAGGAAGACGATGTGATCACCCGCGCGGTCCGCGTGGAAAACTGCACGGGGCAGGCTGTAGAACTGAAACGTGTGATGAGCATGAGCGTTGATTTCACGGAGAGAGGGTTTGAACTGGTTCACTTCTACGGAAAGCATGCGATGGAGCGCCAGATGGAGCGGCAGGCGCTGCCCCATGGGATCACGGAGATCAGCAGCCGGAGAGGAACCTCCAGCCATCATCACAATCCGTTTGTGGTCCTGACCAGGAAAGACACGACAGAGGATCACGGAGAGTGCTGCGGATTTGCCTTTGTCTACAGCGGTAGCTTCAAGGCGCAGATCGAGGTGGATCAGATCCATCAGACCCGGCTGACCATGGGGATCAATGACGAGGAATTCTGCTGGAAGCTGGAAGATCAGGAGAGCTTTATTGCGCCGGAAGTTTGCATGGTTTACTCGGAGGAAGGCTTTACCGGAATGTCCCGCCGGTTTCAGAAAGCGTTTTACCGCCGTCTGATCCGGAGTCCGTGGAAGGATAGAATGCGTCCGATCCTGGTAAACAACTGGGAGGCTACTTACTTTGATTTCGACCGTGAGAAGCTGATGAAGATTGCGCGTCAGGCCAGTGAACTGGGACTTGACATGCTGGTGCTGGACGACGGATGGTTTGGAAAACGGAACAACGACAACTGCGGACTGGGAGACTGGGTCGTAAATGAGGACAAGCTGGGCTGCTCCATGAAGGAACTGGTGCAGGAAGTCAACGATCTGGGACTTTCCTTCGGCCTGTGGTTTGAGCCGGAGATGGTGTCCGAGGACAGTGATCTGTACCGGGAACATCCGGACTTTGCATTTCAGATCCCGGGCAGGTCTCCGGTGCGGAGCAGGAACCAGCTGGTGCTGGATATCTCCCGCAAGGACGTCCGGGAATATGTAGAGGAGCGTATGTTCCGCGTGCTGGACGAGGCCAATATCGTCTATGTGAAATGGGATATGAACAGGAGTATAGAAAATGTCTACAGCGCTCTGCTTCCGGAGGGAAGCCAGGGAGAGATCCTTCACAGATATGTGCTGGGACTGTATGAGATGATGGAACATCTGCTGGAGAGATATCCGAACCTGCTTCTGGAGGGATGCAGCGGAGGCGGCGGAAGATTTGACGCCGGAATGCTGTACTATGCTCCGCAGATCTGGTGCAGCGACAACACGGATGCGGTGGAACGTCTGAAGATCCAGTATGGAACGTCCTTTGCCTACCCGATGTCCAGCATCTCCGCTCACGTTTCCGTATGCCCGAATCATCAGAACGGCAGAGTGACGCCGTTCAAGACGAGAGGCATCTGCGCGATGCAGGGTGCGTTCGGATACGAACTGGATCTCAGCAAACTGAGCGACGAGGACAAGGAAGAAGTGCGGAGACAGGTGAAATTCTACCGGGAGAATTACCAGGTGATCCAGAGCGGCGATTACTACCGGATCACATCTCCGTGGGAGAATCACGATGTGACCGCGTGGAGTTACGTGGCCCAAGACGCAAGCAAAGCGATCCTTGCCGCGGTGTTTACGGATCTTCACGGAAATCCTGTGGCAGAGCGGGTGCGCTGGAGAGGCCTGGATGAGAAAGCGGTCTATGAGATCGACGGACGCGAGTATACCGGAGCGGCCCTGATGCACGGCGGATATCTGCTGCCTGTGCCTCAGTGCAACTACGATTCCTGTATGCTGGTGGCGGTGAGAAAGTAATATTTTGCGGAATGTCACTGGTATCTGCGCAACACGGCATCAGAAAGGGGGATGATGCCTGTGAAAAAACTTTTTATCATTTTTGCTCTTGCGGCAGGTTTGCTGTCTGCATGTTCGAAAACGGAACCGGAAAAACAGATTTCCTATGACTGGCCGCCGCCAGTGGAAGAACTTTCCTGGGGAATGAGCGGAGAAGAAGCCGTGGAGGCGCTTGGGCTGACGGACGATGAGATTACGTGGGAGGAGGCAGAGACCGGCGATCCCTTCGGCTCCGGGGAAAAAGTAAAGATGCGTTGGTTTCAGATGGAGGAACCGATGGAATTTCTCGAAGAAGAGGTTTCCGCAGCATTTT
Organism: Candidatus Fusicatenibacter merdavium; assembly: GCA_019115005.1. Classification (GTDB taxonomy): domain Bacteria; phylum Bacillota; class Clostridia; order Lachnospirales; family Lachnospiraceae; genus Fusicatenibacter; species Fusicatenibacter merdavium. Next base: position 6,146 of record DXEK01000018.1, read on the forward strand.
ATTTCAATGAAAAGACAGGTTTGGATACGATCTCCTTTGAGTTTGCTGATAAGTCCTGGAGAAATATTGAAGTAGACGTACAGAAGAAACTTATGGAAAACTATGAGAGTTCCTGGGGAACGATGCTGGAAGAACTGGACGGAGAAACACTAGAAATGTTGAAAAGCTATATGGTGGAAAACGGAACGCCGGAAGACGCTGCGGAGAGAATGTTCAGTGATGAAGATCTTTTGCACAGGCCGTTGGCAAGCTATGAACTGAACATGCAGGAAGGAAGTCCAGCCTACGGTTCGCTTCTGTTTCACGGTTCCCAGGCTGCAATGATGGAGCATGTATTCTGAAACTTTCAGTTCATACGGTGTTTACATGGTTCGGTTACTGAGAGCGACAGTTCTGTCGGATGAACGGTTATTACTACATTACGGAGAAAGCGCGGAGGAATTGCCTTTGCGCTTTCTCTTGCTATCCGGAAGTAAGAATTATCCGGCATTGATTCCCGCAGCAGCAGTCGAAACGAAGTGCAGACCTGCTGTGAGGTTTCTGGCTTCTATAGTTCTTCCGGTTTTTCAGAGACAGGAGATGACAGAAAATGACAGAAAGAGAGGCTTTCCGGATCCTCGGGCTGTCCAGGGAGGACGGGCCGGAGGAGATGAAACGGAAATACCGGCGGATGATCCTGCAGGCGCATCCGGATACGGATCTGTCGGCGGAAGAGCGGCGCACCCGTGACGCGCAGGAGATCAATCTTGCCTACGGGGTACTGAAAAAGTATTTCGAGGGACAGCGTAAGTCAGAGTCCGGCCGTGGGAGAGAGAAAAAGAGTTCTGCCGGGTCGGAGAGGACTGAGATCTGGAACGCAGAGATCAATGAGAACGCTTACAGGGAGCGTGAGATTCTTCACGAAGTCGAGGACAGCGAGGGCAGGGTGATGGGGCAGATCTGTATCGCCAGAGGAAAGTATCTCTGGAGTGTCGAGGAGAGTTTTTCGTTATTTCTTCTCAGTATTTACCGGTGTGCCGGAGAGATCCTGGAAGAGATCGATTTCGGAAAACGAAGTCCGTCGCGCAGCCGGCCGGCAGAGATGAAGGTACGGGCAGAACTGGCATATTTACTGGCTCAGCAGTTTACAGACAGTACCGGACTGCTTCATGAGTTTGCCCTGGAAGAGACGGAGGACCGGAAGAAACGAAAAATCTACAGGATCGCGGCGATGGTGGAACTGTCAGATCCGTCGATTTCCCTCCGCCCCGGAGATATACTCCTTCCGGCTGCCCTCCGCAGACACAGACTGTATCTCAGGGATGCGTCAGGGCGCGAACTGGGATATCTGTCGTTTCCGGACGACCGGCTGTATTACGTGGTCATTCCACTTTTTGAACAGAGAGCAGCCAGGGTGCGGATACAGGCGGCGGGAAAACAGCCGGAGGCGGGAAAAAGGGCTTCCGGTAATTACCGGAACCTGGATCTGTGGCTTCGTCTGGAACCGCAGACCGGCGGCATGCCCGAAAATCTGAATTTGCAGATCGAGAGACTGCTGAAAAAATACCGAGAGAGTTTATAGATCCCCTTTGATCCGGATATCACAGACAAGACAGCCGTCATGCCTTTGCGGGCATAACGGCTGTCTTGTTTTATAAGATCCGTGAGTGTTCGCCATTGAATGGTTACGGTATCCTGTCATGGAAACTCGTTTCGTGATGGAATGGAAAAAATTGGATGATGCACATTGGAAAATTTGGAAATGATAACAGTAGTCTGACAAAGGAAAGAAAAGAGAAACATCCGGCCGGCGCGGTAAATGTATCGGCCGGTCGACGTGTTGCGAAATACAGGAAAGGCAGGTGGTATGTCGTATGATTCGTGATCTTTTACAGTCCGCCCGGGAAGCGGAGCAGGAGGCGGACAGGATCCTGGAGAGAGCAGAAGCGCAGAGCCGCCGGATTCGGGAGGAAGCGCAGAAGAAAGCCGACGCTTACCGCCGGCAGAAGCAGGAGGAATTTGCCGGCAGAGCCAGGAAACAGAGGGAGATGGTTCAGCAGGAAGAGGATGTAAAGCGGATAGCGGCGAGGGAAAGTCTCTCGCTGGAACTGGGAAAGCTCAGAGATGATGCGGTTAAGAAAGAGGCGGAAGCGGTGGCCTTTTTGCTGGCGGAGGTTTTCTGAGTTTTCGGATAGTGTAAACCGTTCAGCCGGCGGAAGAGTTCCCGGTTTCAGACGAGTCCGGCGGATCTTCCACCGGTAACGGAAAGGAGGAGAGAAGTCATGGCGAAGGAGCCGATGCGGAAAATAGAACTCTGTGCGAGACAGGACAGACGGAAAATGATCCTGGAACGGCTGCAGGAACTGGGCTGTGTGGAGATCCGTCCGGAGCCGGAAGGCGCGGAGTTGTATGAAATGATGGACGTGAGCGGAGCAAGAAACGCATTTCAGAAAAAAGTGAACCGCGCCGAGCAGGCGCTGGAAATACTGGAACAGTATGCGCCGGAACAGAGGTCCCTGTTTCAGACGCTGGCGGGAAAGCCGGTGCTCGCCGGCAGTTTCTACAGCGGTCCGGCAGAACGCCGCTCGGAATATTCGAAAACGGCGGAGAAGCTGATCCGCCTGGAAGAAGAACTCCGGGAGCAGCAGACACTGATCCGGAATGCCAAGCTGAGGATCGATGAACTGCAGCCCTGGGAGAAGCTGGATGTGGCGATGACATGTCCGGGAACGCGGCGCTGTTCCTTTTTCGCAGGGATGTTTCCTGCGCGGTACACGCAAGAGGAACTCCTGGCATTCGTCACAGAGAAAAAGCCGGAACTGCGTTTCTATGAGCTGCAGATCCTCTATACTTCCGCAAACGGAACCTGGACGGCGGTGGTCTGTATCCGGGAGGCGGAGGAAGAACTGAAGGGAATCTTCCGAAGTCATGGTTTTTCCGGGTCGCCGCAGCTTTTGACGCTTCCTCCTGCGGAGGAAGAACAGCGGCTTTGGCAGCAGATCGGAAATGCCGAAGAGCGGATCCTGCTGCTGGAAGAACAGATCCGGGAGATGGAGGAGGAGAGGGAGCATCTGCGTCTTCTGTCCGACTATTATCGGGTGCGCGCCGAAAAATATGAGGCGCTCGGATTTCTGTCTCAGACGAGGGAGGTATTTGCCCTGGAGGGTTACGTCCCTGCGGGGAGAGCAGAGGATCTGAGAAAAGAACTGACAGAGAGGTTCGGAGCGACTGTGGAGCTGGAAGACATTCCCGAAGGAGAGCAGGCGCCGGTTCTTCTGCGGAACAACCGGTTTGCCCGCACCGGTGAAGGGGTGTTGGCTTCTTTCGGTCTGCCGAAGGCAGGGGAAACGGATCCCACGGCTGTGATGACGGGATTTTATGTATTCCTGTTCGGACTGATGCTGGCGGACGCCGCCTACGGAGCGATCATCGCGGCAGCGTGCGGCGCGGCGCTTCTGAAATTTCCGCGGATGGAGGAAAATCTGAGAAAATCTCTGGGGCTTTTTTTCTGGTGCGGGCTCTCCACACTGTTCTGGGGAATCCTGTTCGGAGGGTATTTCGGCGACGCGCCGGATATTATCGCCGGTACGTTTTTCGGCGTTTCGATTCCGGAGGGACAGAGTGTTATTCCGGCGCTGTGGTTTGTGCCCCTCGGCGATCCGATGCGCCTGCTGATGTATTCATTGCTGTTTGGATGTATTCATCTGTTTACCGGACTTGGGATCAAGGGTTATCTGTGTATCCGGAACAGAGATTACACAGCCTTTGTCTGTGACGTGATCTTCTGGTTTCTGCTGATCCTCGGACTTCTCTTCCTCCTGATCCCCAGCAGTATGTTTGCTTCGATGTTCGGGATCCGCGTGAGTGTTTCGCCGGCGTTTTCACTGATCTCCGGGGGAATGGCCGCTGGCGGAGCGCTGGGAATCCTGCTGACGGCGGGAAGGAGAAAGGGAAAAGCGTGGGGGATCCGTCTGGCCCTTGGCGCTTATGATCTTTACAATGTGACGGGATGGCTGTCGGATATCCTGTCTTATTCCCGTCTGCTGGCTCTGGGTCTCGCCACGGGTGTCATCGCCTCCGTCGTCAACCAGATGGGGAGTATGTTTGGAAACAGTGTTTTCGGGGTCCTGCTTTTTCTTGCAGTGTTTGCCGTGGGACACACATTTAATCTGGCGATCAATCTTCTGGGCGCCTATGTCCACACCTGCCGGCTGCAGTATGTGGAATTCTTCGGGAAATTTTATGAGGGCGGTGGAAAAGCATTTGTTCCGTTTGCACTCAACACAAAATATGTGGATATGAAAGGAGAACATCAGAAATGAATGGTTTGGTTTGGGCACTGGCGGGAGCGGTCGCGGCAGCGGCGCTGGCGGGCTGCGGTTCCGCCTTCGGAGTCGGTGTGGCCGGTCAGGCGGCCGCCGGTGTGGTCACGGAGGATCCGTCCCGGTTCGCAAAGGTGCTGCTTCTTCAGCTTCTGCCGGGTACGCAGGGAATTTATGGATTGTTGGTGGCGTTTGTCACGTTGTCGCGGATCGGCATTCTCGGCGGCGGTGGAGTGGATGTGGCGCTGACGACGGGGCTTTTGATCTTTGCCGCGTGTCTGCCTACCGGTATTGTGGGCCTGATCTCGGGGATTTACCAGGGGAAAACGGCGGCGGCGTCCATCGGGATCGTCGCCAGAAAACCGGATCAGTTCGCCAAGGCAATGCTGTTTCCGGCGATGGTCGAGACGTATGCGATCCTGGCATTGCTGGTGACTGTTCTCTGCCTGTTTTCCATCCCGGTGTAAGGAAAAAAGAGGATCGACGAAATGCAGCACAAAGGAGTGGAGTATATGAAACAGGATCATGCGTCGAAGACAGCGGAAATGACAGATTTTACCGTCCGCCCGGGGGCGCCTGAGAGGACCGATCAGGCAGAAACAAACCGCAGTTTTGAAATGCCCGCCGGAATGGAAGGAATAACAGAACAGATCCTGGAGGAAGCGCGCCGGACGGCGGAAGAGATGGAACGGAAGGCCGCAGAGGAGGCGGAAAAAATTTACGTCCAGGTGCAGAAAGAAATGGAACAGTGGGAGCTTCAGGCGGAAGCTTCGCTGGAACGTGAACTGGAAGAAATGAGGAGCAGGGAAAATTCCAGGCGGGAGGCGGAGCGTAACAGGATGCTGCTGGAGACCAGACAGACGATCCTTCGCGAAATGTTGGAAAAGGCGGAAAGAAAAATGGAGGAAGCCGGAACGGACGAGTATTTTTCCGTTCTGAGAAAGTTGTACGCCCGCTGTGCCCACAGCGGAGACGGAGTGATGTATCTTGGGGTCCGGGATTTTGCACGAATGCCTGCCGGATTTGAGGAAGAACTCTGCAGGATGACCGGGGAGAAGGGCGGCAGGATCATCCTGAAAAAGAACGCGTCGGTGAAATCAGGGTTTCTGCTGGTTTACGGTGAAATCGAGGAAAACTGTACGTTTCATGCGATGTTCGACGGACAGCGAGAAGAACTTCAGGACAGAGTCGGCGCTTTGCTGTGGCCGGGTGGCCGTTCGGACAGCTGAAAACGGACGGAAAGGCGGAGAAGAGGAGCAGATGTTCAGGAGAATGGACGGATACAGTTAGGAACACGGAGGCTGAGAGATGGCAGATAAGTATGCATATGCAGTTGCCCGGATCCGCACACTGGAGAATGATCTGTTGACGGATTCGGATATCGGGCAGCTTCTGGCCTGCCAAACCTGTGACAGCGCGCTGGAATTCCTGGCGCAGAAAGGCTGGGGCGGCGGGACAGACTGGAAGAGGAAGGATGATGGACGGGAAGAAGAGGAACGGGCCGGGGGCACGGAAGACGCATGGAAAAATCGTGAGGAGCAGATGCTGAGAAGGGAGACGGAAAAAATATGGGAGACTGCCGCGGATCTCCACGTAGATCCGTCTGTTTTTGAGATCCTGGCGTTTCGCCCGCTCTACCATAATCTGAAGGCGGCGGTCCGGGAAGTATGTACCGGAAAAGCCGGAGGGGAAATTTATTATGCCGGAAGGGTCGTAGAAATTGCCGGCGGTCTGCCCAAAGGCGGTTCCGGCAGTGGAATCAGCAGTGGAATTTCTTCCGGGAATCCGGGACAGGCGATATATACGATTGTCCGTGAGAAGAACTTTTCCGCCCTGCCCTGGCATATGCGGGACGCCGCCGCGGAGGCTTTGGAAGCCATGCTGCAGACGGGAGACGGACAACTCTGTGACACGATCGTGGACCGGGCGCTTCTGGACGCAGTGGAGCAGGAGGGCAAGGATTCCCCGGTGGAAGTCCTCCGGCTCTGGTCCGCGGAATTCGTCGCGGCGGCGGATATCCGGATCGCAGTACGCGCGGCGCGGGCGGGGAAGAACCGGACGTTTCTGGAGCGGGCGCTGGCGCCCTGCCGCCGGCTGAATGTGTCCGGACTGTGCGCGGCGGCGCTGTCCGGTGCGGAGGCGGTATACAGCTTTCTGGGAGCAGAAGGCTACGGGGAGGCGGCGGAGGCGCTGAAGGAGTCCGACACCGCCTTTGAGCGGTGGTGCGACAATCGCGTGATCCGGACGATCCGGCCGCAGAAGTACCGGGCGTTTTCTGCCGGACCTCTGGCGGCCTATGTCCTGGCGCGGGAAAATGAGATCAAAACAGTGCGGATGATCCTGACCGGAAAGCAGAATGGCCTTCCGGACCAGGCCATCCGGGAAAGGGTAAGGGAAATGTATGTATAAAACAGCGGTGATCGGCGACTATGACAGTATCTACGGATTTGCCGCCGTCGGACTGGAGATTTTTCCGGTGGACGGAGCCGGTGAGGCAAAAACGCTGATCCGCAGACTGGCGGACAGTGATTACGCGGTGATCTATATTACCGAGGCGCTGGCAGCGAAGATCCCGGAAGAGATCGAACGGTGCCAAGAGCGTTTTCTGCCGGCGGTGATCCGGATTCCGGGCGTTTCCGGAAATACAGGCGAGGGCGTACAGGGAGTCCGGCAGTCTGTGGAACAGGCGGTCGGAGCCGACCTTCTGTTCGGCGGGGCGGGATGACTTCCGTCTTGCTGAGATATGTGACAGTATCGGATATGAGTATGAGAGAAAGCAGGTGATGGTGACAGATGAGTACCGGAGTGATCACGAAAGTCGCAGGTCCGCTGGTCCTGGCGTCGGGTATGCGGGACGCAGATCTGTTTGATGTGGTGCGGGTCAGCAGACAGAGGCTGATCGGGGAGATCATAGAGATGCACGGGGACGAGGCCTCGATCCAGGTCTACGAGGAGACGTCTGGCCTCGGCCCGGGAGAGCCGGTGGAATCTACAGGTATGCCGCTGTCCGTGGAACTCGGTCCCGGATTGATCTCCAGTATTTACGATGGGATCCAGCGGCCGCTGGATGAAATCATGAAACTTTCAGGGAGCAGCTTGAAGCGGGGTGTCGAAGTTCCCTCGCTGAAAAGGGACAGAAAGTGGGAGTTTGAAGCCCTGGCAGATCCCGGCGACCAGGTGGAAACGGGAGATGTCCTCGGGACGGTCCGGGAGACTGCCGCGGTGGTCCAGAAGATCCTGGTGCCCTGGGGGATCAGCGGAAGAGTGAAAACGATCCATTCCGGAAGCTACACAGTGGAGGAGACTGTGGCTGTGATCGAGACGGAGGAAGGGGAGAGAGCGGTCACGCTGATGCAGCGCTGGCCTGTGCGCAAGGGCCGCCCTTACCGGAAAAAACTGCCTCCGTCCATGCCGCTGATCACCGGACAGAGGGTTGTGGACACGTTCTTTCCCATCGCCCGGGGAGGCGTCGCGGCTGTTCCGGGGCCGTTCGGGAGCGGTAAGACGGTGATCCAGCACCAGCTGGCCAAATGGGCGGATGCGGACATTGTAGTATATATCGGATGCGGAGAGCGCGGGAACGAGATGACGGATGTGCTGAATGAATTTCCAAAGCTGAAGGATCCGAAAACCGGGCAGTCACTGATGCAGCGGACCGTCCTGATCGCCAATACCTCGGATATGCCGGTGGCCGCCCGGGAGGCGTCGATCTATACCGGGATCACCATCGCGGAATACTTCCGGGACATGGGCTACTCGGTGGCCCTGATGGCGGACTCCACGTCCCGGTGGGCGGAGGCGTTGCGGGAGATGTCCGGCCGGCTGGAGGAAATGCCGGGAGAGGAGGGTTATCCGGCGTATCTTGGCAGCCGTCTGGCTCAGTTTTATGAACGGGCGGGAACGGTCATCGCTCTCGGAAAGGAAGGCCGGGAAGGCGCTCTGTCCGTGATCGGCGCCGTCTCCCCGCCGGGCGGAGATATTTCCGAGCCGGTGGCCCAGGCGACGCTGCGCATCGTCAAGGTATTCTGGGGTCTGGATTCCGCGCTGGCTTATCAGCGCCATTTCCCGGCGATCAACTGGCTGAAGAGTTATTCGCTTTACCTGAATGATATAGAGCCGTGGTTTGCCGGGCATGTGGCCGGAGACTGGATGGAACTGCGCCGGAACATGATGGCGCTGCTCCAGGAGGAAGCGGAGCTGGAGGAAGTCGTGAAAATGGTGGGAATGGACGCTCTGTCCCCGGGAGACCGGCTGAAGTTGGAGGCGGCCCGTTCTATCCGTGAAGATTTCCTCCACCAGAATTCCTTTCATGAGATTGATACCTATACTTCCCTGAAAAAGCAGTATCGGATGATGAAACTGGTGCTGGGATTTTATGAGCAGTGTACAGAGGCGCTGGAGCAGGGCGCGCCGATCCAGGGACTTCTCTCGATGGAGGTCCGGGAGCAGATCGGGCGGTATAAATATACGCCGGAGGAGGATCTGGACGCGCAGTACGAGGCGGTGAAAAAGAAGCTGGCGTCGGAGATCGCCGGACAGATCGGAAAGGAGGAGCGGTAGGAATGCCCAGAGAATACAGAAGCATACAGGAAGTGGCTGGCCCCCTGATGCTGGTGCGGGGCGTGGAGCATGTCTCCTATGATGAACTGGGGGAGATCGAACTGGCGAACGGAGAGAAGCGCCGCTGCCGGGTGCTGGAGGTGGACCGGGATACGGTACTTCTGCAGTTGTTCGAGAACGCGGCGGGGATCAACCTGGCCAACAGCAAGGTGCGGTTTCTGGGAAAAAGCATGGAACTGGGCGTGTCGCCGGATCTGCTGGGGCGGGTGTTCGACGGACTGGGACGGCCGGTCGACGGCGGACCGCAGATCCTGCCCAGAGAACGGCGGGACATCAACGGGCTGCCGATGAACCCGGCGGCCAGAACTTATCCCCAGGAATTTATCCAGACGGGGATCTCCGCGATCGACGGGCTGAATACTCTGGTACGGGGCCAGAAGCTGCCGATCTTTTCCGCTTCCGGTCTTCCCCATGCGCGTCTGGCGGCACAGATCGCCCGGCAGGCGAAAGTGCGGGGCAAGGAAGAAAAATTTGCGGTCGTGTTTGCGGCGATGGGGATCACTTTTGAGGAATCCGATTTCTTTATCGAAAGCTTCAAAGAAACGGGAGCCATCGACCGGACGGTTCTGTTTATCAATCTGGCCAACGATCCGGCGGTGGAACGGATCGCTACGCCGAGGATGGCGCTGACGGCGGCGGAGTATCTGGCCTTTGACGAGGGAATGCATGTGCTGGTGATCCTGACGGATATCACCAATTATGCGGATGCGCTCCGGGAGATCTCTGCGGCGCGCAAGGAGGTTCCGGGCCGACGGGGATATCCCGGATATATGTACACGGACCTGGCGTCCCTCTATGAGCGCGCCGGACGGCAGAAGGGAAAGGAAGGGTCGATCACGATGATCCCGATCCTGACCATGCCGGAGGACGACAAGACCCATCCGATCCCTGACCTGACCGGCTATATCACCGAGGGCCAGATTATTCTCGGGAGAGATCTTTACAACCGGGGAATCCAACCGCCCATCGATGTGCTTCCGTCTCTGTCGAGACTGAAGGACAAGGGGATCGGCGAGGGAAAGACGAGGGCGGACCACTCCAACACGATGAACCAGCTGTTCGCAGCTTATGCGAGGGGAAAGGACGCCAGAGAACTGATGAAGATCCTGGGCGAGGCGGCGCTGTCCGGTACGGATCTGCTGTACGCCCGGTTTGCCGACGCTTTTGAGAGGGAGTATGTCAATCAGGGTTTTGATACCGACCGCAGCATTGAGGAGACGCTGGACATCGGCTGGCGCCTGCTGGGACTTTTGCCGAGAAGCGAACTGAAGCGGATCGACGACCGTTTTCTGGATCAGTATTATGTTCCGGCGGAAGACAGGAAGTAACCGTTCCGTTTGCTGAACGGTTACGACGGCAAAGAATGACAGCCGGAAAAAGAATTGTTTTGAAAAGATGTGTGAAGGAGCAGACACAGGAGAGGAGAGAAGATGGCTGCGATACAGATAGTCCCCACGCGAATGGAACTGACGAGACTGAAGAAGAAGCTGCTGACCGCCGTCCGCAGTCATAAGCTGCTGAAGGACAAGCGGGATGAACTGATGCGGCGGTTTCTGGAACTGGCGAAAGAAAATATGCGGCTGCGGCTGGAGGTGGAGGAAGGGATTCGGAAATCTCACGAAGGCTTTGTCATGGCGAAAGCATCCATGTCCGCGGAAATGCTGCACACTGCGCTGATGACGCCGGGACAGGAACTGGCCCTCGAGGTCCGGAAGGAGAACGTTATGAGTGTGGAATTCCCTGCCATTTCGCGCGAAAACGGGAGAGGGGAAACCACAGATCGTATCCTGGCGGACAGCCGTTCTGCCGCCGGCGCTGTGGATATTTATCCTTACGGCTTCGCGTTTACTTCCGCCGATCTGGACGAAGCGGTGAGGGAACTGAGCGGAATCCTGCCGGATATGCTGAAGCTGGCGGAAACGGAAAAAGCGTGCCAGCGGCTGGCGGCGGAGATCGAGAGAACCCGCCGCAGAGTTAATGCACTGGAACATGTGGTGATTCCGGAAACCAGAGAGGGGATCCGGTACATCACGATGAAGCTGGATGAAAACGAGAGAAGCGCCCAGGTCCGTCTCCTGAAGGTGAAAGATAAGATGCTGAAAGAGATTCTCGAAACACCTTAGAGAATCCGTGTGACGCATATCCTGAAGAAAATAATCCTCAAGCACACGTTAAAGGAGCCGCACTTTCAGGCAGGCATAGCAGATATCCTCGCCTGTCTCGATGGTTCCTCTGTCGAAAAACACATCGTTGATTTCCAGATAAAATGTTCCGTCGATGGAGATGTTTTTCTGCCGCGCCCAGGCTTTCATCGCGTCGATCTGCTCCCCGGTTTTGGAAGTGTGGCTGGAAAAGAAGCGGCACAGGTATTCCCCTTCCGGGATCCGGCGCTCCGAGGAACGGCAGAGTTTATAGAGAAAAGAATCCTCCCTGGAAATGCAGTGCCCGAGAAAAGGACCGTCCGTCAGATAATTGGCGATGACAGGTCTTTTTTTCATGGGATCAAACCGGTAAATGACCTCATAGCACTGAGCGGGGCGATGCAGGATCAGGAAATCTCCGTTCAGGTATTTCATAAATTCCTGATTCCTCTCGACGATTTTCCGGAGAAACTCCCGGGTGTTCTGGAGCCCGCGGATCTTCTCCTCAATCAGGTTCTGCTGGCGGAGGAGCATGGTATTTAACTGTTCTGCGTGATCGCATTCCAGATAGTTTCGTATTTCTTTCAGTTCCATCCCGAGATTTTTCAGCGAGGTGATCAGGGCAAACTTGTCCAGCTGAAAAACGGAATAATAACGGTAGCCGTTGCTGTCTGTGACAGCCGGACAGAACAGACCGATCTCATCATAGTAAAACAGCGTCTTTTTATTTACCTTGCACAGAGACGCAAACTGGCCGGTGGTAAGGTATTCCTGGTTGTGATTCAGACTCATGAAAAACTCCTTGACTATCCTGTTACTGGATACTTTACAGTAAGGATAACAAGGAGGCGGACGAAATGCAAGAGAAAATATTACAGGGGAAAATATCAACGACACTGATCGGCTATGCGGTTCCCGTGATCCTGAACATGGCGGCTACGCAGTTTTACAGCATTGCCGATGCGATGATGGTGGGGACAGGACTGGGCAGCGGCGCGCTGGCTGCGGTATCCAACGGCGCCACAGTGCTTCAGTTTTTCCTGTTCATCTCCGGCGGGATGGAACTGGGAGGCAATCTTCTGGTCGCGTCGATCAAAAAGAGCAGGATAGGAGAGGAACTGACGAAAACCGTATACAATATGATCGTTCTGGATCTGGCGATCGGTGTCGTGCTGATGATCCTGGGGCAGGTGTTTCTGGGAAACATTCTGAATCTGATCAACACACCGGAAATGATTTTCAGCCAGGCAATGCTCTATACCAGGATTTATCTTGCGGGACTTCCATTTCAGATGGGATACGATCTGATGAAACAGATCCTGATGGGCTACGGGGATTCCAGGCGGCCCATGTGCCTGGTGCTTCTGACAACATGTTTCAACATAGGGATGGACGCCGTGTTGATTTATGTGATTCCCCTTGGCGTCGCCGGCGCGGCGATCGCCAGCGCTGCTGCTCAGGTGATCGGGATGATACTATGTTTCGGGATTTTGTACCGGACGATCCTGAAACAGAGATTCCGATGGGAATATCTGGGTCTGGGGCCGATGCGGGAGATGATGCGTCTTTCTCTGCCGACGATCTTCCAGCAGATCATGGGGCCTTTCTCCTCGATGGTGCGGCAGAGTCTGCTGGGGAGGATCGGAGTCAGCGCGATCGCGGGATTTTCGGCGGCTAATTCGCTGAGCGTGTTTCTGCTGATGCCCATGGCCGGATGCAGTCAGGCTCTTGTGGTGTTTACCGCTCAGAACCTTTCGGCAGGACAGGAAAAACGGACCAGAGAGGCGGCCAGGGTTTCCCGCTGGCTGACCGCCGGCATCACGACGGCGCTGATCCTTCTCTGCGTCTGCTTCCATGAGCCGCTTCTCTCCCTTTATACCAGTGACAGGGAAGCACTGTCCTACGGCGCTCTGATGCTGACCCATGAACCTTTTTTCTATTACTTTTATGCGCTCCGGAACATCAACGAGAGCCGGCTTCGGGGCTATCGGAAGATGAAGGAATATCTGATCTCCAGCATTTCGACGACCTGTCTGGTGGTTCTGTTTACCTGGCTGCTGGTAGGGCAGATCGGATTTTCAGGATTCTATCTGGCTACCGGTGCAGGAAATATTCTCGGGCTGGCGGTATCGGGGGTGCTGGCGTCGTCTCTGAAGAAAGAAAAAATATCAGGTGAACGTTCCGGCGGCTGAACTGTTACGGGCAAAAGATTATGTTTCCCGGAACCTCTTGATAAATTTGTGATTTTGGGTTATCTTATAAATGCAGAAAATTTTATATCTTATAGATTTACATAATTCCTGCCGCAGAGGCATTTTCCCCACGGCAGAGAACATGGGAAGTCGGAAAATACATAACCGTTCCGTCGGATGGATGGTTACGAACGCATAACTTCCCCAGCGATGAAAGGAGTAACATAAGATGGACATCAAAGAAAAAGCACTGAAACAGCACGAAGAATGGCAGGGAAAAATCGAGGTGACAAGCCGTGCAAAGCTGGAAACACCGGAGGACCTTTCCATCGCCTACACACCGGGCGTTGCCGAGCCTTGTCTGAAGATTGCGGAGGATAAGGATCTTTCCTATAAATATACACGCCGCGGAAATATGGTGGCGGTTGTGACTGACGGAACCGCAGTTCTGGGTCTCGGGGATATCGGACCTGAGGCGGGAATGCCGGTTATGGAAGGAAAATGCGTACTTTTCAAAGAGTTCGGCGGCGTGGATGCGTTCCCTCTCTGTGTGAGAAGCAAAGACGTGGACGACATCGTAAATACCGTTGCTCTGCTGGCAGGAAGCTTCGGAGGCGTGAATCTGGAAGATATCTCCGCTCCGAGATGCTTTGAGATCGAGAAGAAACTGAAAGAACGCTGCGATATTCCGATCTTCCATGACGACCAGCACGGAACCGCTGTCGTAACTACGGCGGCTATGCTGAATGCGCTGAAAGTAACAGGAAGAAAGCTGGAGGATATCCGCGTTGTAACCTCCGGAGCAGGTGCGGCAGGAATCGCGATCATCAAGCTGCTGGTAAGCCTGGGTCTGAAAGACGTTATCATGTGCGACCGCAAGGGCGCGATCTATGAGGGACGTGAAGGACTGAACGCGGAAAAAGAAGAGATGGCGAAGATCTCCAACCGCGAGATGAGAAAGGGAAGCCTTGCGGACGTCCTGAAGGGCGCCGACGTATTTATCGGAGTATCTGCACCGGGAACCGTGACGCCGGAGATGGTGAAGACGATGGCTCCGAATCCGATCCTCTTCCCGATGGCTAATCCGGTTCCGGAGATCATGCCGGATCTGGCGAAAGAAGCGGGAGCGGCTGTTGTGGGAACAGGACGCAGCGATTTCCCGAACCAGATCAACAACGTACTTGCATTCCCGGGTATCTTCCGCGGAGCTCTGGACGTCCGCGCGAAAGATATCAACGATGAGATGAAAGTTGCGGCTGCTTACGCGATCGCGGATCTGATCGATGAGAAAGACCTGAATGCAGACTATATCATCCCGAATCCGTTTGACAAGCGTGTGGCTCCGGCTGTCGCAAAGGCTGTTGCGGAAGCTGCAAAGAAGACGGGTGTGGCGAGAGTATAAGATCATTCTGAACCCTTCAGTAAAATCCGCTTAATTTGCGCATTTACAGTGCAGACGGCGGAGAAATAAGCGTTACAGATAAAAAACAGTCCGGAACGGCGAAATCCCCTGTGTGGGATCGCTGTTCCGGACTGTTTTTTATATCACAGGAAACTTCGTTCCCTGTGATATAAAAACGCTCCGCGGGATGCGTACTCGCGCGAAACAGAAATTTGTCGCTAAGGCGACCGCGCTCGGCGCGAGAGTTCCGCGAGCGGAACTCTTTGTTTATTTCACTCGGATCGCCCGGTGGGGGCACATTTCCTGGCAGCAGAAGCACCGGATACATTTTTTATAATCATATACCGGCGGATTGGTCCTCCCGTTTTTAAACTGAATGGCCTTTCCCTCGACCGGACAGGCGCTGACGCAGACGCCGCATTTCCGGCACTGGTCCTTGACGATATACGGCTTCTTCCGGAAAATACCGAAAACACGGAAGGTATCCATGATATTTTTTCCCTTTACCTTCTTCCGGTCCACATGAAATTCCCGGTTTCCGTACTTCTCGCGGATCTGCTCGGGAGTAAAGGTTCCTTCCGGCGTTTCTACGTCGATCTGGCTGCTCTTCCAGGTTCCAAGCCCCATCTTCTCTCCGTGAACGTTAGTCGGCACCAGTTCCGGATCCAGATAGACCAGATGACAGAAAACAGTGTCCAGAGCCACCGGATCTGTGGAGAACAGCAGGACGTTCATCTGGATTGGATCTCCGGAAGTGGGGCCGTTTCCTTCCATGGCGGTGATCCCGTCCATGATGTACAGCCGGGGTTTTAATGTAAGATTCAGGTCCGCCAGCATTCTCGCAAAAATATCTGCGTTGGGATACTGGGTATGTCCCATAGCCTTGTGCATTCCGCAGACACATCCATACTGGTTTTTTACCGCGCCGGTCACACGCTCCAGTGCATGGGTCTTCATTTTGCAGACACTGACCAGGGCGTCCGCCGCCAGAACATCTTTCGCAAGGGTCAGAGTCCGCCCTCGCTCGGTCTCTATTTTCTGCTCTTCCTGAAATTCCTTTGGCTCGACTCCGTATTTCTCCAGAGCTTCGTCCATATGACATTCTTTCATCGCTTTCCGGGCGCTGCCGATCCCGCAGGAATCTCCGCAGGCCAGGTGTTCGTACCCTTGTTCCCGGAAAATCCGGAAAATATTCTCCATCACCGCAGGATCCGTCACGACTGCCCGTTCCCGCTTTGAAGACCGGACCAGATTCGGCTTGAACAGAATTTTCTCTTCTTTTGCGATCAGAGATCCCAGGCCGCCCAGAAGTCCCAGCCCCTGTTTCAGGCTCTGGTACAGAGACTCCTCCTCATAGCTGCTGCACGGAATCAATACTACTTTGCTTTTCATAGGGCACTCCTTTGATGTGTTACAGTTCAGCCAGCTGAACTGTAACTTTGATGTTTCTTTGATTATGCTGCCTACTATTATAGAATTAAAAAGCGATTTTGTAAATTGGAACCGGAAATCCCGTTCTGCTCAGAACGTATGAAAACATAGTGCCTGTGGGCGTTCGGCCCATCGCGAAGAGATTCTCAATGGCTGGATGCCGTAACAGCTCAGCTGGCTGAACTGTTACCACAGTTGAACATACGGATGCGATAAAAGGATGACATTTTGTTTCAAACGTGTTATCGTATAAAAGATAATGACTACGGAGGTAACTGACTTATGATACTTCGACGCTTTCGACCGAAAGATCTTCCGGAGATCGCAGATTTGTTTTCCGACACGATCTATCGTGTCAACAGCAGAGATTATACACCGGAGCAGGTCCGCGTATGGGCAGCCGGCCGCGACCGCCTTGCCCGAAACCCGGATTTCTTTCGGAAGCTTTATACCATGGTCGCCGTCAAATGCGGAAAGATCGTCGGCTATGGAAATATTGACGACACCGG
Organism: Candidatus Fusicatenibacter merdavium; assembly: GCA_019115005.1. Lineage (GTDB taxonomy): Bacteria > Bacillota > Clostridia > Lachnospirales > Lachnospiraceae > Fusicatenibacter > Fusicatenibacter merdavium. Next base: position 22,742 of record DXEK01000018.1, read on the forward strand.
CTATCTGGACCATCTCTACGTTCACAGTGACTTTCAGGGGCAGGGGATCGCGTCCTCCATCTGCAGGGAACTGGAACACCATGCAGCGTTGCAGCAGGTACCTGAGATTACAGTTCACGCATCCATCACTGCAAAACCCTTCTTTGAAAAACGGGGATATCAGACGATCGCAGAGCAGCAGGTAGAACGGCAGGGGATTCTGCTGACAAATTATCAGATGAAAAAAGACATCGCAGTACAGCCGGAAGAATTGTGACAGAAAACTGCGAGGATTGACGCAGTAAACGCGTCGGAGAGAGGGTAAGCTTGGAGGGAAGCTTCCGAATCGCCCTTGATGACGCTGCAGGTGCGCCAGGAGGAGGTAAAATGAAAGGCAATGAAAAAAAGCAGCAGGAAAATCTTTGTATCACGGCCGGCTCAGAGGAAAACCTCTCAGGGAAGGAGACGGAACAATCTATCTGCCGGACACTGACAGAAATGGAAATACCGTTCCAGATCATACATCATCCGCCGGTGTACACGTCGGCGGACTGTACAGAGATCGAAAAAACACTTCAGACCAGTGGATGCAAAAACCTGTTCCTGCGCAATTCATCCGGCGCCTCCTGGTACCTGCTCCTGCTTTCGCCGGAAGAAAAAGCCGATTTGAAAACAATCGCCGCACAGATTGGAGAAAAACGGCTTTCCTTCGCCAGCGCCGAAGAAATGAAAGCCATTCTCCACACGGAACCGGGCGCAGCCAGTATCCTGTGCCTCTGCTATGAAACGACAGAGAATCTGCACATCCTGATCCACAGAAAGATCCTTGAGACAGAGACCATCGGCTGCCATCCCTGCGTCAACACCGCCAGCCTGAAAATCACGGTCCGCGATCTCACAGAAAAACTCCTGGAACCCGCGCCTGTCCAACACAGCGGAATTTCCTTTTTTGAATATCGGAAAAAATCTCAACGACTTATCTGAATATAGGTTTATCCAGCAGAACTGTCACGAATAATCCCAAAAGGCCTGAATGAATATTGAAAAACCAAAGAGGCCAGATGGGAGATTTTTGAACATTTCTGCAATACCGGGTAAAAACATATGGACGACATTCTCGCATCCCTCCCCGCCGAAATCTACAGCAGGAAACCGGCCTCCGACCGGCAGCGGGGCGCGCGGGGAGCTCCGGCAGGCGAGCGCGGACGCATCGGGCGGCGGATGGGGAAAATATGGAAATGCAGTGCTTGCGACTACAGACGGACAGACAGAGGCGGTGTGTCCGCCGGGCTCAGAGCGGAAACAAGCTGACGCCGGATAAACAGATCATCCGCTCTGAAAGCCGGCGAACACACCGCCCCTGTCTGTCCGCCTGTCGGAGTGAGCACGCATTCCATATTTCGCCCCGTCCGCCGCCCGATGTGTCCGTGCTCGTCTGCCGGAACTCCAATGCGCGCGCCGCTGCCGGCCGGAGGCCGGTTTCCGTCCGCAGCATTTCGCACACCCTTCCATTTTTCGGGGAAAAGTGGTATACTGTCCGTAAAAAGCGTCAACAGGAGGTAGAAAGAAATGGAA
>DXEK01000180.1 GCA_019115005.1 Candidatus Fusicatenibacter merdavium
TCCCGGACGTTTAGAGTCTCCCCGCATCTGCAGCCGCCCGGCGCACACGCACAGGGCATGGCCGGGGCCGTCCGCTTATTGTTTTAAAAAGAAAATTGTGTTATAGTAGAATATATCACAGAAAAGGAGAATCACATGAAAAAAATTGTATTAGACGACTATCTGAATTCCCCTCCGCGCGACGGTTACATCCCCGCGCCCTACCAGCTGGAAGAAGGCGAAAACATTGACGATTTCTATCTGGAACCCGTACTGTTCCACAATCCCGGCGGTCCCACCATCGGAGTCACCACCTGCGGCGTTATTGTAAAAGACGGCCTGTTTTTCAAAGACATGGACAACGATGGCGTCCTGTCCCCCTATGAGGACTGGCGCAACGATGACGAAACCCGTGCCAGAGATATGGTAGCGCATCTGACGCTGAACCAGCAGGCTGGTCTGGTTCTGAACACGCTTTGGAACACCCCTCTTTCTTTCACGCGGGAAGGAGCCAAAGATGAGAACGGCAACATTGTTCCAGGCAAAATTTTCAAACGGTACGATCCGGAAGAACCGGAACCCACCTCCCCGCTGCCGGGTATCTCCATGCGCTGCGACGACTCGGACGTGCTGGAGAAAAAGCTGACTGCCGGCGTATACCGCGGCGAGATGAACGCAGAGGCAGGCGTGGCCGCTCTGTACCACAATATCGGAACACAGATGCTGGAGTATGAAGCCTGCCAGGGCGGCGTGGCGATCCCTTACTCTTTGCACACCAACCCCATCAACATAGGTTATCCTGATTTTCTCGGAATGGGCGCAGCATGCCTGGGCGACGGAAATTTTGATCTGGTCTATGAGATGGCGGACACGGACCGGAAAATGATGAAAGCCTGCGGTCTGAACATCATGTACGGCCCGCAGGTCGACGTGTCTACCGATCCCCGCTGGCCGCGGAACAGCGGAACCTACGGCGAACGCCCCGAAATCACTGCCGGAATCACAAAAGCTCTGGTCGAAGGTTACCAGAACGGCTCCGACGGCCTGAATGAAGGCTCCGTCGTGCTGACCGTAAAACACTTCCCCGGCGACGGTCCTGCCGAGAATGGCTTCGAACCGCATCTGCCGATCGGACAGTGGAGACTTTACCCCACTCCCGGTTCCATGGAGAAATACCACCTTCCGCCATTCCAGGCGGCTTTTGACAAAAAAGCATCTGCGATCATGCCCGACTATTCCCGTATCAGCACCGACGGACGCAGCACTCCTCAGTACTACAGAGGAAAACTGACCTCCGCAGAAGAGGTTCCGTCTGCTTATTCCAAGGAGCTGATCACGGATCTGGCCAGGGACGTCATGGGCTTTGACGGTTATGTGAATTCCGATTCCGGCATCACCACCGTACAGATTTACGGGGTGGAAGACCTCTCCCTGCCGGAGCGTTACGCGAAAGCAATTTCCGCCGGCACTGATGTCATCGGCGGAAACTCTGACTCGGAAAACATCGTCGCGGCCGTGGAACAGGGATATCTGCCCAAAGAGGATCTGGACCGTGCGAATTACCGCCGTCTGCTGAGCCTGTTCAAACAGAAACGTGTGGACAACCCTTATCTGGATCCGGACGACGCAGACCGTGTCCGTTCCGAAAATTTCGAGAACGCGAAAAAAGCTGCCTATAAAGCCTGCCAGAAAGAAGTAGTCCTGGCAAAGAACCATGACGGCGTACTGCCAATGGAAAAAGGGAAAAAAGTGTATATCGCTGTATTTTCCGGCGATGACGCGGGCGCAGCGCTGGCACAGTCCATGGGCGCGGGCGTTGCAGGCGATTCCAACAATGAATCTCTGCGGAAACAACTCGCGGAAATGTTCACCGCAAGAGGATATCAGGTCGTGGACACCCCGGAAGCGTGCGACTATGCATACCTTCACGTATGGCCGAAACAGAACAATATCGTGTTCCTCCAGTCAGCGATGCCCGTTCTGGAGCTGGTCGACGGCGAACTGATCGACGAACGCGAAGTCAATAAGAGCCAGAGGAAAACCGGCAGACAGATTCCGGTATACACCCTGCGCGGCGTAGGACAGATCCCTGAGCTTGCGGAAACAGTACATGCTGCCGGCGGCAAAGTCATCGCTACCTGTGTAGTCAATAACCCGTGGATCCTGGACAGACTGGAACCATATGTAGACGGACTTACTTTCCAGTACACGGTTTCTCCGGTTGCGATGAACAATGCGCTGGGATCCCAGATGGACGTACTCTCCGGAGAATATAATCCGACCGGAAAAATGAGTCTGACTATGGTGTCCTCCACCGACGTCATCGCGATCACAGAAAAAGAGATCGACGGAGTGATCCGGGAAGTCTGCGCATCCCCGAACGATGTTCCGGGATATGACAAAGATAAGTATATTGATCCGGCAATCCTGTCCAAAGTCAAAGGCGGAAGCTACGCGTACTGTGACGCGGACGGCAATTATTACCGTTCCGGCTTCGGACTGTGTTATCCTGTCAACGAAGCCTGATCATCAGAAAGACGGAAATGTAACTGTTCAGATAGCGGAACAGTTACCTGAAAACTGAAAAAATCGAAAAGAGAGGGCTGCCGGAAACTTCCGGCAGCCCTCTTAAAAGGGGAGGATAAGTATTTCAAAGTTATCTTTGGTGAAATGTCCCTGGAGGGGGATCCAGGGGACATTCTCTATTATGTCCTCCCCGTTATCTTTTATTCAGTTTTTGAAAATTTTATATGCTCTCCAGTCAGCAGCAGTAAAATCCCCTGCCGCCATAGCAGCAGCAATTACAGAGCGCATTGATTGCAAGACATTCACAGCACCACTTTCCCATATCGGTTCCGGTACGTTCATATCCATAGCCTTCCCCCATATCCGTATACCACTGCCCTCCTCCCTGCAGCTGGGAGAGCAGCTGACGGTACTGCATATTGTTCGGCTCCATATTTACCGCCGTCTGAGCATCCTGCACCGCACTGATATTATTCCCCAGACCTGCATTGGCAACCGCATGGAGATAATACCACTGAGCATTGTGCCGGGAAATATTGTTCAGGACGCGCATCGCTTCCTGATATCTCATATTATTCAAAAAGTTTGCCGCCGCATGAAGTTCCGCGTCCTCACTGCTTCCGCTCTGAGCGCCGCCGTAATTTCCCTGATATCCGCCGCTGCCGTAGGCGCCGCCATATCTGTTTCCGTAAGCCCCGCCGCCCTGAGAGCCATAAGAGGAGGTACCGTTTTCCTTCTCATCCATGATCTGCTTATATGCCTGCTGAACCTGCTTGAATTTTTCTTCTGCTTCTGCTTTATTCGGATTATTGATATTGGCGTCGGGATGATATTTCCGGCTCAGCTTACGATAGGCCTTTTTTATTTCCTCCGTACTCGCGTCCCGGGATACTCCCAGCACCTGATATGGATCTGTCATCAATGTTTCTTCTCCTCATCTTCACTTTCGCGTTTGCGTTTGAGCATTTCATATTTTGTCCAGATACCAGCATACAATATATTTCGCAAAATGTCCACATTTTCCAGTATTGGAAGTTTTTCAAACGCCCGGGAGGCCTCTGCCGTCATCATCAGCAGGATCTTCTCCACGATGTCCTCAAACCCTTCTGTCTCCTGAAGAAAAATCAGAGGATTATAATTTCCCGTCTTTTTGTCTTTTTCCACATCTTCGTAAGCATCCATCAGATAAATAAATTTACCGATATAAAATCCCAGCTGTCCAAGTTCTTCCTTCCAGATATCATTCCGCAGCTGATAAATCTCAGCCAGCACCTCTCCGGTATATCCGGCAGCCTGGTCCAGATTTCTGGAATTCTCCGCTTCACAAATATGGATTTTTTTCAGATAATTTTTTACCGCCTGTGTCTGGCGCGGGTATTTCTCCGCAACCTTCAGAAAAGATCCCCGAAGCGCCTTGGCACCCACCAACGCCGCATGATTCTTCTCATCCTGCCAGTCATCCAACAGATTATAATAAGTAAGCAGAACATTCATATCCGCCGCGTAACGGGTAAACTCATTGCGCAGGCATACATGCTTTCTACCGGGATGCACGATACAGCGGTGCTCCTCCCGGACCGTTTTATCCTCGTACAATCCTGTCAGAAGAATCGCGAGAAACGTCATATCATATGTAAGAGTCGCCTGGCCTTTCAGGCCGTAGGAATCTTTTAAATCCTGACAGACTCCGCAATAATAGGCGTGGTATTTTTCATAGTCTTTGATCTTCAGGTCTTCTTTTCTGACCGTAACATATCCAAACATGCGGTGTTCAATCCCTTTCAGGTACGTTTGATAAATTTCGTATTACATTTCGGGCAGCGGATCTCAATCGTTCCTTTTCCCTTGGGTACCCGAACCTTCTGCCGGCAGTGAGGGCAGCGGAAATACGCATAATTTTTATCTTTACGGGTCCGTGATCCGCCGCGGAACACCCCGACGATCCGGTCTTTGATCTCCATAAATTTATCGTTCTCTGCCAGGCGTTTGGACTGATTTCTGGAAAACACCCGGAAATAGCACCAGATCAGAAGTACGATTGACAGAAAATAAATCAGACTGCTACCTGTGAACAATCCGATAATCATAAGTATGATCGCTGCCCAGAGGGAGAAATTCCCCAACGGGTCCATGCCATATCGGCCATACATAAAATTTGACAGCCAGTCTCTGAGTTTGTTCATAATTGTCTACACATCCTTCGTTTTATTATACCTAATACTGTATCTCTTTTATGCCGGAAATTCAATGTTCTGCCAATAAATTTTTTCTAAAATTTTAGAGTGCATTTTATAAGCATTTCCTGCACAGTAAATGCGCAGACCTGGCTGAACTGTAACCGCATTGAACTCAACGGGAAAAATGTGGAACTGAAGAGAAATTTGTGATAGAGTAATTATGTGTGATGTCAGAGGCAAAACGTCATGTTTGTCATGCAAACATGAAATTCATGGTCTTTTGCCGCTTGTCTCATTATGTGTTTGAAAAACACTGAACAATGACCGGCGAAACGGAATGCATACCGGAATCGTTCAGCTGGCGGGACGGTTAATCATGTACGGAAAGAAAGGATTGAAGATCTGCGATGAAATGGAAACGAATTGGAGCGGCCGCGGCGATCGTGATTTTGCTGGGCTTCGCGGTGGCAGCTATGATCTTTGCGTTTATCGATGCGCCGTGGGCAGAACAGGCGCTGAGCGCCTGCTTGTTCTGTGCGATCGTGGTCCCTGTGTTTATTTACATCATGATGCTTGTGGCCAAAGTGCTGCGCGGCAGAGGCGTCGACAGGGACAGAGAAGACGAAAATAATAGAAAGGAGCGGTAAGTTTTTATGATTGATACGGTTGTATTTGATGTTGGAAATGTCCTGGTGGACTGGAACTATCTGGATCATCTCGACTCTCTCGGCTTTTCCCAGGAGACAAAGGATGCGGTGGTAAAGGCAGTCTTCCGGAATCCTGTCTGGAGGCGTCTGGACGAGGGGACGATGACGGAGACGGAAGCTCTCGCGGCTTTTATCCGCACGGCTCCTGAATACGAAAAAGAGATCCGGCTGGCATTTGGCAGCTGTGAAAACTGTATTCATCCGTTTCCTTATTCGGTGGACTGGGTACAGTCTCTGAAGGAAAAGGGATGTCGGGTCCTGATCCTCTCAAATTATTCGGAATTTCTTTTTGAGAAGACGAAAGGCAAAATGAAATTTCTTCCGCTGATGGACGGTACTCTGTTTTCTTACCGCTATCAGATGGTGAAGCCGGAACCTCGGATTTACCGGAAACTGATTGAGCTGTTCCGTCTGATGCCGGAACACACAGTGTTTATCGACGATCTGAAGGAAAATGTGGATGGAGCCGCCGCCTTCGGGATCCATCCGATCCAGTTTTTCGGCTATGAAGATGCAAAGAAAAAACTGGAGGCGCTTGGCATTTAACATACGGTCTTGACAGATCCTCCCTACAGGTGTAGTATGAAATCAGAAAACTACAGTTGTAGGGAGGATTTTTTATGAATACTTTATCGGATGCCGAGTGGGCTGTGATGGAAGTTTTGTGGGAGCGGGATTCCTGTACTCTCGGGGAAATTTCCGAACGGCTCGCCGAATCGATGGGCTGGAGACAGAATACGGTTTATACGTATCTCACCCGGATGGAGAAAAAAGGAATGGTCCGTATTGACAAAACATCTTTGCCTCACCGCTACTCTTTCGCGGTCAGCCGGGAAATCTGCGCCAAAGCGGAGCGCTCTTCCCTGCTCCGAAAGGTGTATAAGGGCGCGGCCGGAGACCTGATCACTGCCTTTCTGAAGGAGTCGAAGATCTCCGAAGAAGAACGGAAAAAACTGCGGAAAATGCTGGACGATATGGAGGTTTAAACAAAAATGGAAATCTGAAACGGCAGCCGGGTACGTCTGCTGAAACGGCTGACCGGAAATGGGGGTGTGCTTTATGACAAATCTTTGGGAGTTTCTTTTACAGACGATGGAAGTTTCCTGGGCAGCGCTGTTTCTCCTGATCCTGAAACACCTGCTGGCTGACAAACTTTCGCCCCGCTGGCAATACGGGATCTGGGGACTGTTTTTTGTAAAGCTTCTGGTCCCTGCCGGTGTGACAGGCAAATATCTGCTGGCGTTTCCTGCAGTCATGCTGCAGACGGTACGGGAAGCGGCGGAATCTGTCCTTTCCTCCCGTTTCTGTACTGCCGACGCTCCGATACGTGTTGCCTTCGGACTTCCCTGGTTCCCGGGAAATCCGCAAAGTCTTACCGACTGGCTGTTCATCCTCTATCTGGCCGGCGCAGTCGTCTGTCTCGGGCGGTACTTTTTCTCTTATGTATGTCTGCGGCTCCTTCTGCGCAGCGGGAAATCCGTATCCGCGGAATTTCAGACCCGGATGGACGCATTGTGCAGCCGTTATCACCTGAAAGCCTGCCGGACAGTCCTTCTGCCCGATCTGCCGTCTGCTTTCATCTGCGGCGTGTGCTCACCGGTGCTGGCGCTGCCGTCCGAAGAAGTCGACGACAAAATACTGCTCCACGAACTTCTGCACCTCAGGTCCATGGACGCGCTCCAGAGTATCTTCTGGAGTATTTTCCGTTCGATCCACTGGTGCAATCCCTTTCTCCAATATGTGTTCCACCGGATCGGCAACGACATGGAATCCCTCTGCGATCAGCGGGTACTGGAACGGCTGGAGGGCGAGGAACGGCGCAGATACGGCGAAATCCTGCTGAACATGACCAATGACCGCTATCCCCGTGCGCCCGGCACCACTTCTCTCTCCAACGGCGGCAGAAACATCCGCAGCCGGATCCGGGCCATCGCGCGTTTTCGAAAATATCCTCAAGGAATGGGACTCGTCTCCGTATGCATCGCTGTAACACTGTTTTTCCCGCTGTTGTCCGGCGTCTCACAGGTAGCACTCCCCGGAAGTGCAGATTCCCATAAGTCTCTTTTTATGGAAAGTTTAACAGAGAAAGCGGCAGGGATTTTTTCACCGGAAACCGCTGCTGCCCGTCTGGCGCCCTGCACGACCGCCGCGGGAGCGCTGGACACGTTTGCAAAAGGACTGATGTACCTGAATCCCGTATGGCTCACCGCATCCAGTCCCGATTCCGCCCAGGAGCAGGTCACGCTCCTCATGGACACGGTCCGGACCGGCAGCCTGCAGTTTAACGGCAGCTTTTATGTGTATAACCCGGAAAAACAGGAAGACCAAAGTTACCGTCTGCTTCTGGTCTTTCCTACGGACCATCTGTATTCAGAAGGTTCTTCGCTGACGGCGGGTTCCTCCCCGGAAGAGCCTTCTGCAGACTCCGCCCCGACGGAACAACAGCAGGGCTACTTTGTCTTTCCGGTCACTGCGTTTCGGGATGCGGACGGAAGCTGGGCAGTTAAATCTTCCGGCAGTTACCGCCGGGTGATCTCCGACAATTCCATCCGCTCCTGCGGCTATGGTTCCGATTTTCTTCCGGTCCTGACGGCAGAAAAGGAAGGAGCGACTGGCACCTTTTCCAGAACATCCCAGTATATCCTGCAGGTTCAGCAGCTGGCAAATTCTCTGTTCGACACCATGACCATAGAAATATTGAACTACGGGCCATATTTTTCTCCCGAACCGGATACGGATGCAGCGTTTGCCTCCGCCTTTTATGCACAGACCTTTTCATGGACAGAAAAAGACGCCGCCGCAGACGGCTGTTCCCTGGCAGAATTGTACGTCACATTTCCATATGAGGAAACGGAAGATCTCACAGACCGGGAGATTTATGATGACATTCCCGCCGTCCTCCTGGAGGGGAACGAACCATACGTTTCCGCGGATGCCGAACCAGGCGCCGCAAACTGGAACGGACAGATCTCCACCGGCTCCGCAAACTCGTTTGACAGCAGCAGCCGGACAGGTTCTTTTCCGGAACTTCCGGAAACTGCCTTTTGCAGGTTCTTTCTCTCCCTCGACGGAACGGTCAGAGAACGTGTGATTTTCACCGGAAAGGAGGAAACCGTTTATGAAAACTGATTCTTACCTCAAGGCTTTGACGCGGATCGTTTGGGCTTATATTTTTCTTTTTCTGGACGTCTCGCTGTACAGCGGTCCCACAAATATCGGCCTGCTCCCAAACTGGGCGGGATGGCTGCTGATCCTTACCGTCCTGCCGGAAATGGAAAAGAAGGAGTGCTCCGCAGTTCTCTTACGGCCTGTGGTCATGCTCCTGGGAATCTGGGAGGCAGTGTGCTGGATTGCTGTCTTGTTTACAGGAAACTCCATTTCTCTTTCGTTTCCTCTGGTACAGCTGATCTGCTCTGTGCTTACCCTGTACTTCCATTTTCAGTTTTTTACGAACCTGGCGTCCATCGCCGCGGCCCACGATCTTCCTGAATATTCCAGGCAAATGCTCTATGTCCGCACAGTGTCCACGATCTACAGCGCCGTCATTGACGTTTTTTTCTGGTTTTACCCTTTGGATTCCGTCTCCGGGACAATTCAGATCTTCTTAGTCATCACAGCGCTGTGTATCATACTCTGGATGGCGCTCACCCTGTTTCAGTTCAGGAAAGCGGAGAAGAGACAGTTTTAAGGCGTTCGCATACGGTAATTTACGGACAAATCGCCGAAGTACTATGTAAAACCTTCTCTAATCTTCCCGGTATTCGAGAGTATACTCCGCGTCTCCGCCGCCGGTCAGCCAGTAAATATTCATCTCATCCTGCTCAAATTCTTCTCCCAGCCGGGCAGTCACAACCTGATGACTGCCCAGCTGGATGGTCACCACGCAGTCCTCGTCTTCCGGAGGATCTACTGAGAAAAAGGCTTCCGTTCCCCGGTTCATATACTGGCTGATCCCTGCTTCCTGCAGTTCTCTGTCTTTCTGATAGCTGACATTGATCGCATAAATCGTAGCCTCGGAATCATTGCCGATCACCAGGTTACATCCGCTTCGCTCCAGAGCCTCTGTTTTTTCCTCCTTTACCGCCCACGTGGCGATCCCGCCTGCCGCAGCTCCTGCGGCGATCGCACACACCAGCGCCACAATCCATTTCTTCATGTTCTTTCCTCTCATATCTTCTGTATTCGGATCACTCCGCCAGCAGCTCCGGCAGGATCTCCATCGTCTTCGAGACTACATAACCGCTTCCGCCGCGGTCTTTGACGTCTTCCACCATCGTCATCAGCAGGAATGCATCCTGTTCTCCGTTGTCCGGCGTCAGAATGCCAAGCCATCCCAGCTCCGTGCCGCTGGTATCCTCCTGACTGTCCTTGATCTCAGCGGTACCCGTCTTCCCTGCCAGTGTAACGCCCTCGATCCGGCATCCGTGGGCCGTCCCCTCCGGATCCTCGATCACCTGGATCATATCGTTTTTCACCGTCTCCGCAGCTTCCTCCGAGAACGCCTGTTCCACCCAGACGGCCGGCTGCTGATCTTCCGTCACACGAAGGTACGGCTGTATCATATCCCCGCCGTTGGCGAAAGCAGTGTAGATCGCCGCAAGGTGCAGGGGATTTACCAGCAGCTGCCCCTGCCCGTAACCGGTGTCCGCCAGCTGGATCTCGGACCACTCGCCTTCCTCATTGGCGTAAGACGACTCTGTCGTCCAGATGTCGAACGGCACCCTTTCGTTGAATCCCAACCGGTCCATCTGCTCTGTCAGCGTATCCTGTCCGATTTTCAGCGCAGCGCGGGCGAAATAAATGTTGTCGGAAAGGACCATGGCGTTTTCAAGATTCGCCAGATTTGTCGCGTGAAGTGTCGTCACGTAATAGCTGCCCCAGCTCTCGTCTTTCTGCCAGCTGGTCCCTGCAGCCCCGAAATCCTCCTCCGGATCCAGAACGCCGGCAGTGATCCCGATCCCGGCAATCACCGGCTTGAAGGAGGAGCCGGGAACAAACGCCGCGCGGAACCGGTTCAGCATCGGCTGCGCCTCATCCTCACTGAGACTGTTCCAGGTATTTTCCGACATTCCCAACAGGAACAGATTATTGTCGTAAGACGGTGTGCTCACCAGTGCCAGCACTTCCCCTGTCTTCGGGTTCATCGCCACGGAAACGCTCTGATCGTCCTGATACTGTTCATACAGCTTTCGCTGCAGATCCGCGCCCACCGTCAGGGTGATATCCGTTCCGTCCACCGCCTCTTTGCGCAGCACCAGTTCCTTATCCGCCCCGTCCTCATCGACGATCATGATCTGGCAACCGGAAGTACCTCTCAGTTCCTCTTCATAGAGACTTTCCACGCCGCTCTTTCCCAGCACACTGTCGGCAGTGTAGCCCTCTCCCTCGTGTTCTTCCAGTTCCTCCGCCGTAATATTCTGCACATATCCGACCAGATGGGCAGCAGCCTCCCCGAGCGGATATACACGCTCCGACACGTCCGTGATCATCACGCCTGGGATCGCAAGAAGCTGGCCTTCCAGGGAGTCTTCCGACGGCTGATTCAGGGAAGCCTTTCCGAGGACTTCCATGTCGAGACCGCTCTTTTTGATCTCGCGGATCGGCACAAAGGAGTCTTCCTGTACCCAGGACGCAGATAACCGGTTTTCGATGGTTTCCACCGTCGTATCCAGAAGTTCCGCCAGTTTCTGCAGATCTTCCGCCGGATCTTCGCTCATCTTGCCCGGCACCAGTCCTACAGAGGAGGCGACGCCCTGCCCTGCCAGAAGGATTCCATTCCGGTCGTAAATACTGCCTCTCTGGGCATCCAGAGTCTCCACTCTCACCCGGTCTGTAGACTGAAGATCGGGGAAGATCAGGCTGTCATCCCACGACAGCAGATAATCCTCCCGGCCGTCTCTGTGAAAGACCGCCGTCTGCCGGAAGGACAGCTCGCCTGCTATCGTGTCCATGGACATCTGGTAAGTCAGGCGCTGCGTCGTCCGTCCGCTGGTCTTGTTCTCTTTTCCCTCTTCGAGGATCTCCACCGTGATATTTTCAGCTTCGATCCCCTCGTAAATATTTCCGTTTCTCTCTGTGAAGGTTTCCTCGTCCGTCTCTTTCCTGCTCTCCCCGTCGAGCATCTGATACATGGCTTCATACTCTCCGTGATTCAGCGCCTCTATGTATGCTTCCAGCGTTTCCGCTGCAGTCCTGCTGTTCCTTCCGGCCAGCGCCCAGGCGATCCCGCCTCCCGCAGCCACGATCACAACCGCCGCGGCAAGCACGGGCAGCCACCGTCTTTTTCCCTTCATACACCGCTCCTTTCGCTTCGTCGTCAGTAATGGAATGATCACGTGCCGCCGGACACCATCTCCAGGATCTGAAGACTCTTCATCTTTCTGTCCATATACCGCCCGGACAGAACATTCAGAAGATGTTCCAGTTCTCTCAGCACTTCCTCTGTCACTGTAAAAGTATACAGCTTTTCGATCGGAGACGCAATCACATACCTGCAGGTGTAGACCGCAGAGTCCGACAGGAACTGTCCGCCCTTCTCACCGGACGCACATTTTTCACAGAGCATTCCGTCGCGTCTCCAGGAAAATACATTCAGATGCTCTGTCGCCCCGCATCCGGCACAGGCAAACATATCCGGATATTCTCCGTTAAGCACCATCGCCTTCAGTTCAAAAATCCGCCGGATCAGTCTCGGGGAAATCCGGTTCTTCATCAGCGCCTTGAGCGAAACATACAAAAGATTCAGCATCTGCGTCTCGTCGCTCTCCTCCCGGCCGTAATAGTCCGCCAGTTCCATAAAATAAAAACCATAGTAAACGCCTGGCTGCATCGCAGCCAGGCCTGTAAAATATTCCCGTATAGACGCCTGCTGAAGACTGAAACTGTTTCTGCCCTCATAGACCGTAAATGTTCCGAAGGCAAATGTATTGGAAGCCGCCATCAACGGACTGTTCATCCTTCTGGCGCCGCGGGCAAAAGCCGTGATCTTTCCCCTCTCCCGGGTCAGAAGCACCAGACGCCGGTCATATTCCCCGATCGGCATTGCGGACAGGACCATCCCTGTGACCTGCATCGTTTCTCCCATCTCATTCGCCTCCTCTCCTTCCTCTTTTCGTATCCGGGCGAATCTGTACGTGCACATCCCGCCGGAAGCCTCTGCCGGATCTATTCGTCCAGCTTCTTTGCGTCATAACCGAAATTCTTGATCAGAAAATCACTGTCCCGCCAGTCTTTTTTCACCTTTACCCAAAGTTTCAGGTTGACCTTCTGTTCCAGAAGGTGTTCGATCTCATAGCGGGCATTGCTGCCGATTTTTTTCAGCATCGCTCCCTGCTTTCCGATGATGATCCCCTTGTGGGAATCCCGCTCGCAGATAATCGTGGCGTCAATGTCGGTGATCTTTCCGTTTCCGCGCTCTTTCATCGAATCGATGACCACCGCAATCCCATGGGGGATCTCCTCGTCCAGGGCGTGCAGAGCCTTCTCCCGGATGATCTCCGCGACAATCTGGCGCATCGGCTGATCGGTGACCGTATCCTCATCGTAAAACTGCGGACCGTAGGGCAGGTACTTGAAAATACAGGAAATGATATCCTCTGTGTTGATCCCTCTCAGCGCAGAGCAGGGGATGATCTCATCGAAATCGTACAGTTTCCGATAGGTATCGATAAATTTCAGGATCTCCTCTTTTTTCACCGTGTCCACTTTGTTGATCACCAGGATCACCGGCACAGAGATCTTTTCAAGCTGTTCCGCGATATGGCGCTCGCCGGCGCCGATAAAGGTCGTCGGCTCCACCAGCCACAGGACCACGTCCACATCCCGCGCCGTCCGCTCCGCCACATGGACCATATATTCGCCAAGCTTGTTTTTCGCCTTGTGGATTCCCGGCGTATCCAGAAATACGATCTGGCCTTCCTCACAGGTATATACCGTCTGGATCCGGTTCCTGGTCGTCTGAGGTTTCTTGGATGTGATCGCAATCTTCTGGCCGATCAGATGGTTCATCAGCGTGGACTTCCCCACATTGGGGCGGCCGATCAGCGCCACAAATCCGGATTTATACTGTTCCTTCATTTCATTTTCTCCTAATTAACTGTTGTCAGATCCTGTCAATCGCGCCGAAGAGTTGCTTCTCCTTCTGGATCGCCGCCTCGCTCCCGATCACGCAGAGATTCTTCTGAGAGAGCGCCGCTTCCACCAGGTCCGCCGTCTTTCGGATATCTTCGGCCGTCGCGTTCAGCACCTCGTCGCGCTCCTTCTGGAAATCAGCCTCCGTGATCTTTGTAAACCAGGCGTTCATCGAAACCTGTCCCTTCGCCGACGGATTCATCGGCACATCCAGTTCACTGATGGTTCCGATGATATACTTTGTCATCTCCCGCTCGTCCGCGTCAAACTTCCGGATGTATTCCGGACAGTTCCGGTAAACCTCCAGCGTCCTGGACAGATTCGGATCCCGGTAAGAGGCAAAATAGACGCCGCCTTTTCTCTGGAATCCCGCAGAGCAGCCGTAAGCGCCGCCCTTCACGCGGATGTTGTTCCACAGATAGTCATAGCTGAGGATCACTTTCAGGATCCGCAGTGCGCCGGTATACGCAAAGCCGGCCTTCCTGTAATTTCCGCACAGCGCCACATACTGTACCTGTCCGGACGTACAGAAGGCTTCGTTCTTCTGCTCAAAATCATAGCTGATCGATCCGGACGGCGCCGGTCCTGTATACAGATGCTCTTTCAGCTTCGGCACTTCCTGCTCCAGCTCCTTCAAACCTTCTCCGTCCGCCGTAAAGGAGATCATCAGGTTTTCCGGACGGAAGATCTCTTTCACCAGATCCTCCAGTGTCTGGAACAGTTCTTCTTTCCTCTCATCAAAATGCGCTTCCAGGTCTTCCACCAGCTTGTAGAAGCTGATGCCCGCTGTGCGGTCCTGGAACCAGGACATGGCGGAATCGTAAGAAGATGCACGCATCACCGCCGTGGAGTTTCCCGCGCTCGCCAGACTCTCCTGCAGCCGGGATTTCAGGCTTGCGAGGATCTCATACAGCCGTTTTTCGTCTCTCAGGTTCGAGGTCGTCAGGATTTCCTGTATCATGGAAAAGACAAATCCGGTCTTCGGATAAAGGTATTTCGCCCGCACGCCGAACATCCGGTAACAGTCCTTCTCCTCCTCCGGCTTCGCGAATACCTGCAGACCGCAGCTGATCCCGCCGCTGTTGGCGTTGATCGTGTGGAACAGTTCTCCGTAGCTGTAATGCTTTGTATCCACATACCCGAGGACAGACTTCAGGATTCCCATATACGGGATCTGCTCGTTAGGTATCCGTTCCGTGTTAAACAGCAGCGTCAGATAACCGATCCCGTTGGTAAACAGATCATGGTGAACCACCTGGATCCCGTCCACCAGATGTTCCTCGTTGTACAGGTGGATAGATTCTTTTCGGATATCAGAACGTTTCAGAAGCGGAATCTTCTTTTTCGCTTCCTCACTGTCCTCTTCTTCCTGATAGGCTTTCAATTCTGCCGTCTGACGTACAAGTTCCTGGATCTCTTCTCTGCTCAGTCCCGCTTTATAGTCCGCCAGTTTCTCAGCGATCTCTTCTTCCCGCCGGGACGCAAGACCCGGTTCCGGGTACAGAGTCACGATCGCGCAGTGCGGGTTATCCAGCAGATAGTCCTGTATCAGTTTTTCAAAATATCCCTGACCGGCCAGTGTCTTCAGTTCTTCATAAATATCCAGCTGTTTCAGGTAGCTCCACGGCTGATCCTCACTGTACAGCCAGCTGTCAAACAGATCGATCCCGTAGATCAGTCCTTTCGGGAAAGAACCGTAGTCCGCCTCGCGGAAACGGAATTCAAAATAATTGATCCCGGCCTCCACAGCTTTCTGATCGATCCCGTTTTTCACGATCTCTTCCAGCGTACTGCGGATGATCGACAGAAATTCTTCCCGGTTTTCCTCCTTCGCGTTCTTCGCCACGATCGAGAAGAACGGCTGCAGGATCCCGTCCTCATAAGAGCCGTATACATCCTTTCCGATCCGGGCGTCAAGAAGCGCCTGTTTCACCGGAGCGCCCGGCGCATCCAGCAGAACATACTCCAGGATAGAGAACGCCAGGGACAGCCGCACATCCAGCGCCGTCCCAGTCACCATGTTGCAGGAGAGATACGTGTTGTCTTCTTCTTCCTCATCCTCCAGCACAGGATACGGGATCCTCAGTTCCTTCGGAGCGTCAAACGGCTTCTGCAGCGGAATCTCGGAATCCACGGAAATCCGGTCAAACGCACTGAGATACTTCTCATCCATCCATGTCAGATACTCTTCCATATTCATATTTCCATACAGATAAATATAGCTGTTGGACGGATGATAATATTTTCTGTGGAAATTCAGAAATTCCTCGTAGGTCAGATCGGGAATGCAGGACGGATCTCCGCCAGATTCCACGCCGTAAAGAGTATCCGGAAACAGGCTGTTAAACGTTTCCCGTTCCAGCACCTCGTCCGCCGAGGAGAACGCTCCCTTCATCTCATTGTACACGACGCCGTTATAAGTGATCGGCGCGTCCTCGCTTTCCAGATGATAGCTCCATCCTTCCTGGAGAAAGATTTCCTTCCGCTCGTAAATGTTCGGATAAAAGACTGCGTCCAGATAAACATGCATCAGGTTCTTAAAGTCCGTATCATTACAGCTCGCCACCGGGTACATGGTCTTATCCGGATAGGTCATCGCGTTGAGAAATGTGTTCAGGGAACCTTTGACCAGTTCCACAAACGGATCCTTCAGCGGAAATTCCCGGGATCCTTCCAGGACACTGTGTTCCAAGATATGCGCCACTCCGGTGCTGTTCGCCGGCGGTGTGCGGAATGCAATATTAAATACTTTGTTTTCGTCGTCATTTTCCATCAGGAGCACCCGCGCGCCGCTTTTTTTATGGCGGAGCAGGTATCCTTTCGCATGGATATCACGGATCTCTTCTTCTTTGATCCGTTCATATGCCGGACAGTTCTCTATCTTCATATAGCCCTTTCGTCTTCCTTTCTGTCTCAGATATTCTGTAACAGTCCAACCGGCGAACTGCTGCAGTTTTTGTAACAGTTTTTCATTTCATAAATTATTCCGGTTTCTTTTCTTCCTTTGATTCTTCCTGGGGTACAAATCTCTGCGCGATCATATTCAGAAGATCCCGGTTCAGGATCAGGTTAAATCCCGCGGGATTCAGGACAAATCCCTGAGAATTTTTCAGCACCTGGGCCGGCAGCTTCGCAAACGGCACGTTCATCGCCCGAAACTGCTGGATCGCTTTCGGGTACATCCGCACGATCTCGGTGAGATCCGTAAATACCGGCTGGAAGATCTCATTTTTGTTGTTTTTCAGCACGACGGCTCCCAGCTGTTTTCCCTTGCTCTCTTCTCCTTCCTGCACCGGTTTCTCGATCACCGGAAGGATCAGTGTGGAGCGGCCGATATTGACCAGCATCTCTTCCTCCAGTTCATGGAGATGTCTGTTCCGTTCCGGATCGTCTTTCGGCATTTCCGGACGGCGGGCTTCCTGAAAAAAGTATGCGGCGGTCAGCTGGAGCAGCGGATTCCGCACCGGTGCATTCGGCATATTTTCCGTTTCCGGCAGCTTAATGATCCTGCCGAGTTCCATACGGGTTTTATTTACCTCGTCATGGTACAGCACAGCGTTCACTCCGTCCTGAAACAGCTCATTGTAAAACTGGAGGATCACTTTTTCCCCTTCCAGCTTCCGGACCGCCAGGTGGATCTTATTTTTCCCCATTTCCTGGCAGTAACTCTTCGCCATGTCCAGATCGCTGAACAGATGGACCTCATCGTCAAACGTCTCCTCGTCACATTCTATATAGGGCATTTTCGTCAGCGGGGAGTAAATCGCATACAGAGTCTTCATCGCCTGAAGTTTCTTGATCATAAATGTATTGTCAACCGTCATTTTTTTTGTCCTTTCTTCGCTTCTGATCTCAGAGTCACAGTTCTTACGGCCGTCCGCCCCGCCGCCCGTCACAGGCATTCAGCGGCACAGCTTTTTCTGAACTGTACATATATGTTCTGATTATAACACAAAACACAGGAGTTGCAAAAGAGATTCTTTGGAAATGAAATGCTTTATATTACAGTTCAACCAGGTCTACGCATTTACTGCGCAGGCCGTATGATAACATAGCGCCTGCAGGCATCCAGCCCATCGCGAAGCGATTCTCAATGGCTGGATGCAGTAACAGTTCAGCTGGCTGAACTGTTACTGCTTTATATTTCAGCCAGGTCTGCGCATTTCCTGCGCAGGCCGTATAGAAGCGCAGGACCATCGAAGGCAAAAAAATCTGTCTTTCTTTCAACACTCTGTCTTGTTCAAACGTTATATGAATGAATGCATCAAAAGCTTCGGAAATCCGGGCGGAAAATTGATTTGGCTGCAGCACCGCAGGAAATCCAAAGGCGGAAAACGGTTCCCGCGTAAGCTGATAAAACGTTACTGAAAAAGATGGAGGATATCACATGAAGAGATATTTCAGGGAGCAGAAAAAACTGTTTTTTGTTGGTTTTTCCTTCTATATCATCGCATTTCTCTTTAAGACAAGCAGTTATTTTGCACAGATGGAAACCATGGGGTCTGCAATAGCACAGGATCTTCCGCGCCTGCTGTTCTTCGTTGCTCTGCAATATGGCGCGCTTATTTTGTTTCGTATTCTGCACATGACGCATGAATTTTTCATGCAGAAAGCTTTTAATTGTTTCTGTAGCCGCCATAGCATATATCCATTGGTCGCTGGCTGTCCTGGCCGTTGTCACCAGCAGTTTGGTGGTACTGTCAAGCAAATTGTTCCAGAACAAACTGGAACAATGCAGCCGTGCCACTTCAAAAGCGCAGGAAGTATTCACCAGTTCCATAAAAGATCTGCTCAGCGGCCTCAGAATTCTGAAAGTTTTTGGAACATTACACCGGTTTTTCCAAGATTCGGAACAGGCGAGTAAAAACCTGGAAGCAGTCTGGTATCACGGGCGCTGTGTTCAGAAAAAAGCGGATGCCGGGATCACAAGCATAAATCTGCTTGGACAGGCACTAAATATTATCCTGATGTTCCTGCTGGGGGTTTGGGGGATCATACCACTTCAGACTGTTTTTGGCGGCGGCAGTCTTGCCAACACGGTAAATAACTCATTGGAAAGTCTCTCCCTTTATCTCGTGGAGTTTTCCGGCTACCGCCCCTATTTTAAGAAATTTGAGAAAAAAGATACACCGGATTCTGCCAAAGCTTTGCAGGAACTTCCGTCACTTGAAAATAAAATCTCTTTTCAGGATGTCTCTTTTTCTTATCCCGGCAAACCGGTTCTCTCGCATCTGAACATGGAATTTATGAAAGGAAAAAAATATGCGCTGGTGGGACCTTCCGGCTGTGGAAAAAGTACACTTTTTCATCTGATCCTGGGGCATTTTCAGGATTATACCGGCAATATTTATTTTGACCAGACCAACGCCCGGGACATTGACCCGGATTCTCTGAACCGCCGGATTGCCTACATTGAACAGGACGTTTATCTTTTTAACAGCACGATCCGCGACAATATCACTCTTGGAAATTCTTTTACCGAAGAGCAGATAGAAAAAGCGCTGAAAAACAGCGCTCTTCTGAATGACCTCCCCTCCCTGCCGGACGGGCTGGAGACGGCAGTGGGAGAAAACGGCAGTAATCTCTCCGGCGGTCAGAAACAGCGGGTTGCCATTGCACGCGCTCTCATCCATAACCGCTCTATTCTGCTGGTCGACGAAGGCACCTCCGCCCTCGATCAGCAAAATGCCGACATTGTCGAACAGAGTCTGACCGGCAACCCTGACCTTACCTTAATCCTGATCAGCCATCATCTGAGTGAGGAAGGGAAAAAACGATTTGACAAAGTATATGAACTGAAACCAATTGAATAAAGCTTATGAATCGAAACCGATTTGCAGCCGTTGATCCAGGTCTGCGCAGTCAATGCGCAGACCATGTTACTTTTCTCAGCTGCACCGCCATATACTGTCTTCCCGGAAGCTCAATATGCATCTTTCCCTTCATGACTCCGCGGTCTTCCACAGTCATATTCCAAGTATCGATGACCTTTACATGAAATTCTGTCGTATCATCAAAATAGTAATCCTTCGACGACGGACGCATAAAGCTGTAGTAGATCAGATAGTAATCCTTCACCGGCTGTTCCGCCCAACTCTCCTCCGGCACTGCGCGCACTTCCCCAAAATGATCCCCGTCATACTTAAGACCGATGCCCGGTGTTTCCTCCAGAATCTGATGCAGAAGACGGAACCGTTTGTGGCTTTCCCCGAAAAGTTTTCCTCCGTGGGACCACCACAAAACATTTTCCGGATTCAGGTAAGTCTCTCCGTGTCCGGCGTATCCGCCGCGGCAGGCTGCTTCCCAGAACCGCCGCACCAGTTCTTCCGCCGTGATATTGCCCCACCCGTGGGGAATATTGCCCTCATAGGCGATCTCGTCCAGAACCACCGGCTTTTTCCACCGGATCCGCCATTCGTCTGTATACTCCGCCGTGCGGTACACGTCCTGGCGCTGAATGCTGCAGTGGGTCACCCACGGTCTGCTGTGGTCGTAAAAGGGACCGCAGTTGTGGATCGACCGAAGATGACCGTAGGGATCTTTTTCGCAGATGATCCCGGCGTACCGCTCCCAGTCTTCCACTGTCTTGTCTCTCAGAAGATCGTATTCATTGGCCAGCGACCACCAGACATTGCGGTAAGCGGAAAATCTTGCCAGCACATACTTCCAGTACAGATCATCCTGCTCCTTCGTCATACAGGAGAATCCCCACCGGTCATACGGATGCATCACGATCAGATCCGCCTCGATCCCCATTTTCTGCAGCTGCTCCACGCACCACTCCAAATGGCGGAAATGCTCCGGGTGAAAACGTTCCAGATCCCAGCGGTTTCCCTCAGCCTTTCCCTGGTACTGCCAGAAATTCTCACTGGTCAGCACGCTGGAATCCATGGGCGTACCCTCATAGGGATAGGAACGCGGCTCCCCCAGATTGTAGTCATAATGTTTCGGGAAAATGCAGAACCGGATCTTGTTGAACGCACCGTTCTTCAGTGTCTCCAATGTCTCGGCAATCCGCTCGTCTGACTGCAGCGCCCACACATAGCAGGTTGTTCCGATGGAATAATAGGGGGTTCCGTCCTCATAGGCAAAATGATACGTGTTCGCCACGCGGACCGGCCCGTGATTTCCTTCCCCTGCCGGAAGAACCCGGAACGTTCCGGTCAGCGGCTGTTCCAGAAAACCGGCCTCCACCCGGCAGGTATACGTTCCTTCAAAAGACGGCAGGAATCTTACCTTATAGATCCCGTCCCCGTCATAAAATCCGTCGGCAGCCACCGTCTCATTTTTTCCGGAAAAAGTTCCCCGGATCCACTGTTCGGCAAAGGGATTTCCTCCGGACGGCCCCTGGCACGTCACTTCCAGCATTCCCCAGCGCTCCACGCTCTCCGGGATCTGGATCCTTTGTTCTCTCTGCTCCTCCAACTGTCCCATCCGCTCTGTCCTCCTCTCTGCGGTCTTTCTCTATAGTTTTCATCCGCAAAACACATCATCTCTCGGGCCATGAATTCCCGGAACATTCGGCACATCATTTTGAACGATCTATTTTTCTTTGCCCCAGAAGATATAGTTTCCTGCCGGAACCTGATGCTCTATTCCGTCGATCACAACTGTCGCCGGCATCTCCGCCTCGATCTCATAGCGCACCTGATTTTCCCGGTACTCCCATCTGGAACGTACCGCACCGTTTCTCGTCTCGATCGACGCTTCCAGCCATCCGAGACGATGGTCCGGCTTCGGCGCCACCTGTACCCGCGCGAATCCCGGCTCCAGCGGGCGGATTCCCGCCGCCTCCTCGTAAATCCAGTCTGCCACAGAACCGTAGGCATAATGGTTGAAAGAATTCATATCCGCACTCCAGAAACCGCCGTCCTCCATGATGCCGTCCCAGTGTTCCCAGATCGTCGTCGCTCCTTTGGTCACCGGATACAGCCAGGAAGGATACTCTCTGCGCAGCAGCAGTGTGTAGGCCAAATCTTCATGACCATATCTGCTCAAAACGTGAAGCAGGAACGGGGTTCCCACAAACCCGGTCTTCAGCCGGCAGCCGTCTTTCTTCACCAGTTCCGCAAGTTCATCTGCCGCCTGCTGCGGATGCTCCGCCAGTTCAAACCAGACAGCCACGGTGTATTCTGTCTGGGTCCTGTAAACGGGATAAGCCGCGCGGAACGCTTTGACGATCTCCCGATGGAGCGTTTCGTATTCCGACACATCCTCTCCCAGAACGCGGCCCGCCCGGCTCACCAATTCGGTGGACCATGCATAAAATGCAGAGGCGATCAGATCCTCATTGCTGGACCCTTTATAGCTTCCGGACGGTGCGTCCAGCCCCAGCCAGTCTCCGTAATGCGTTCCTCCGGTCCACAGATCCGGCGTAGTCGTCGCATGGGTGATATAATCCACCCATTTTTTCATACTTTTAAACTGATCTTCCAGAACCTTCCGGTTTCCGTAAGTCTGATAGATCTGCCACGGACAGATCGTCGCCGCGTCGCCCCAGGCAGCGCTGGGTTCCGGATTCTGCAGGTAGTCCGGCACCACATGGCCGACCGCACCGCTCTCAAACTGATCCGCCGCCAGATCATGAAGCCATTTAGTGAAAAACTTCTCCACATCGAAATTATAGCTCGCCGTTTTTACAAATACTTCCGCGTCTCCGGTCCATCCCAGGCGTTCATCCCTCTGCGGACAGTCTGTGGGCACATCCAGAAAATTTCCCCTCTGGCCCCAGAAAATATTGGAGATCAGCTGGTTCAGTTCCGGAACGCCGCAGCGCAGACGGCCGGTCTGTCTCAGGTCAGAATAGACCGCGATCGCCGTAAACTGCTCCGGTTTCGCTTCTCCCGGGAACTCTTCCAGCTTCAGATAGCGGAACCCGAAAAACGTCAGCTGCGGATGCCAGGTCTGCTTTCCGTCCCGGCAGACATACTGAAGTTCCGCTTTCGCTCCGCGGTAATTGTCGCGGTAGAAATTTCCTTCTGCGTCCAGCACCTCCCCGTGCAGGATCCTGACCTTC
>DXEK01000181.1 GCA_019115005.1 Candidatus Fusicatenibacter merdavium
CGTGGGAGGCGTCTGCCCGTTTGCGGTAAAGGAAGGCGTGAAGGTGTATCTGGATGAATCACTGAGACGGTTTACGACGGTCTTCCCTGCCTGTGGGAGCAGCAACAGTGCCATCGAAGTGACGCTGCCGGAACTGGAGCAGTTTTCAGAAGCTCTCGGCTGGGTGGACGTCTGTAAGATCCCGGAGCATGAGAAAGAATGATCAGCCGGATCATCATGGGGATCATGGCGGTCGGGGTCGTGATCGGCGCTCTGGACTGGATGTTCGGTAACCGGAAAGGATACGGAAGAAAAATGGAGGAAGGGTTTCTTCTCCTTGGCCCGACGGCGGTTTCCATGGTGGGGATTATCTGCATTGCTCCGCTGCTGGCCTCTGTCCTGCGCGTGGCTGTGGCTCCCGTCTGCCGGTTCATAGGTCTGGATCCCGGGATGTTCGGCGGTTTTCTGGCGATCGATATGGGCGGCTTCCAGCTGGCGAAGGGGCTGGCGGATGATCCTGCTGTGGGCGCTTATGCAGGTACGATCGTGGCGGCGACTTTCGGCTGCACGCTGGTGTTCACGATACCGATGGGGATGGGACTGATCCGGGAGGAAGACCATGAGATCTTTGCCCGCGGGATCATGACCGGGATCGTCGTGATGCCGGCGGCATTGTTTGTGGGAGGCATTCTGTCGGGACTCGGACCTCTCCGGACACTGGGACAGAGTCTTCCGGTTTTTCTGCTGGCAGTTCTGATCCTGGCGGGATTGAAACTGTTTCCGAAGAAAATGGTGCTGGGATTTCAGTATTTCGCCGCGGGAATCCGGATCCTGACAATCGCAGGTCTGGCGGTCGGCGCGGTGAGTTACATGATTGGAGAGGAACCGCCGCTGGAGATGACGCCGATCGAAGATGCGATGGCGACGGTGTCGTCCATCGGGATCGTGATGCTGGGCAGTCTTCCCATGACGGAACTGATCCAGAGAATCCTGAAAAAGCCTCTGGAGCGGCTGGGAGAACATCTGGGAATGAACAGCGTGAGCATCGCCGGACTGTTCATCAGCTTTGTCAGCGTCGTTCCGGCGATCACGATGCTGAAGGATATGGATGAGCGGGGCAAGCTGGTCAACGTGGCCTGTATGGTCAGCGCTGCAAGCCTTCTGTCTGCGCACCTCGGGTTTACGGTCAGCGCCGCGCCGAAACTTCTCGGGGCGCTTCTGGCGGCAAAATGTGTCGGAGGGGCCGCGGGGATCGCCGGCGGTATTCTGGTAACGCGGCGGAAGAGAGAAGAACAGTAGGATCATAGCCGGCAGTAACGAAAGAGCAGGTAATAAGTGAACAGGGATCTTCGGTATCAGACCGGAGATCCCTGTTCTGCGTATTGGGAAGGTGTCATTCCCGTATATTTTTTGAATACCTGGCTGAAATACTGTGGGTTGCTGCCGAATCCTACTTGTTCTGCGATTTTATGAATATTTGGCGAGGGACCTTTCAGCAGTTTTTGCGCTTTTTCAATGCGTGTACGGTTCAGATAAGCCGAAAATTTTTCACCGGTCTGACGCGTGAATGTGCGACTCAGATAGTTTACATTCACATACAGGAGATTTTCCGCGATAAATTTCAGAGACAGATTTTCATCACTTAAATGTTCATGTATCCTACAAGAGGA
This sequence comes from Candidatus Fusicatenibacter merdavium, assembly GCA_019115005.1. Lineage (GTDB taxonomy): Bacteria > Bacillota > Clostridia > Lachnospirales > Lachnospiraceae > Fusicatenibacter > Fusicatenibacter merdavium. Next base: position 1,650 of record DXEK01000181.1, read on the forward strand.
GTATAACAAAGAAAAAGAAGAAGCGAGAGCTTATCCGAAAAAGGGTTTCATAACCCCATCGGTGCCTTTCGCAGAAAGGTGGTTTATAATAATGATGAAAACAGATTTCTGCCTGTTCAGGATTATTTTCAGCGCGGGCCTCCATCAATGAGGAGAGCAGGAGAGATATCGGAAAACGGTAAGAGCAGGGGAAAATATTGCACAGCGCGTGGCACGCTATATGATAAACGAACAGATTCGAAGGCCAGACGGGACGTATCAACGAAGAGATGACACTATGTGGATCGATGATGTCTATATGAGTGTTCCATTTCTGATTCGTTATGCGGATGTGGATCCGGAGGCGGAGACGCTGGATGAGGCTTGTCGTCAGATCCTTCATTTTAGAGATTATTTTGAAATACCCCATCATGATGGGAATGGTGGAAGTCTGATGGCACACATGAGAGATCTGCACAGGAAATCAGCCAATGGTATTCCATGGAGCAGGGGAAACGCATGGGTATTATTCTTTTTGAGTGAGATTTTAATGGCGCTTCCGCAAACACATCATGCAAGGGAAGAATTGAGATCTTTTTTTCTTCGTCTTTGTAAGGGATATCAGTCTGTACAGGATATCAGTGGACTATGGCATCAGGTTCGGGATGAACCGGATACTTATCTGGAAACTTCCGGCAGTGCAATGTTTCTCTGTGTGATGGCAAGAGACGTCAGGTATGGATTTTTAATGATCCCCATGGGACAGGGATTGTAATATTGGCCGGAACTGAGTATGATAAAATTGAAAAGTATATTGACGAGATGGAAAAATGCAGCTAAAACGTGTGGAAAAGCAGAGAGGAGACGAAAGAATGGAACAGACAATACCGCGTTCGGAATTCCCACGTCCGGATTTTGTGCGGAGCCAGTGGGAGCCGTTAAACGGAACCTGGGAGTTTTCTTTTGAGGAACCGGTGTTTGATCGGGAGATCCTGGTGCCGTTCTGTTATCAGTCGGAAAAAAGTGGGATCGGAGAGATGGAAGATCATAAAACCGTATGGTACCGTAGAAAAGTAGCCCTGGAAAAAGAAAAGCTGAAAGGAAAACATCTTTTACTGAAATTCGGTGCTGTGGATTCCGAGGCCAGGGTGTGGATCAACGGTCAGTATGCGGGAGAGCATCGGGGCGGCTACTCTTCCTTTGAGATGGATATTACGTCTTTCGTGAAGGCCGGGGAAAATGTGATCTGCGTTCAGGCGACGGATGACACAAACGCGGACAAACCGAGGGGCAAGCAGTCCTGGACCGGAGAAAAGTTCGGCTGCTGGTATACGCCGTGCACCGGGATCTGGCAGAGTGTCTGGCTGGAGTATGTGGGACGCGTTCATCTGGAAAGGGTAAAATTTACGCCGGATCTCAGTGAATTGAATGCTCTCTGTGAAGTGTTCCTGTCCGAAACGGAGGACACATTGGTGGAGGTGACGGCGACGGCACAGGAAGGGAACATCTACCTGGGAAGCCAGAGACTGCTGTGCCGCCATGGTTATGGAAAGACAACGCTGACATTTCCGGACTATGATATCCGGAGGGATGATCTGCTGTGGACGCCGGACAATCCGAATCTGATCGATGTTCGTATCAGAGTGTTTTCCGGCGGCAGCCTGTGCGGCGAAAACAGCAGGGAGGATAAGAGTGAGACCGCGGACGAGGTGGCGGCTTACTTTGGAATGAGGAGTATTGCGTACAGCAACGGCCGGATCTCGCTCAACGGGAATGTTTTTTACCAGCGTCTGATCCTGGACCAGGGGTACTGGCCGGACTCGATCCTGACGCCGCCGAGTGATGAAGCGATCAGAAAAGATATTCTGATGACGAAGGAGATGGGCTTCAACGGAGCGAGAAAGCATCAGAAGATTGAAGATCCGAGATACTATTACTGGGCGGACAAGCTCGGCCTTCTCGTCTGGGGAGAACTGCCGAGCGCCTATGAGTTCAACGATCGTGCGGTGGAGGCGTCGGCGCGGGAATTGACGCGGTTTGTGGAACGGGATTACAACCATCCGTGTATTGTGACCTGGGTGCCGGTGAACGAAAGCTGGGGTGTGCGCCAGATTCTGGAAAATACCCAGCAGCAGGATTACTGCCGGATGCTGACATATCTGCTCCGGGCACTGGATCCCGTGCGTCTGATCAGTTCCAATGACGGATGGGAGCAGGTGAACGAGACGGATATCTGTGCCGTTCACGACTATGCGCTGTTCCCGTCGACCGTCGGGAAGTATGACGATATGGAAGCGCTCTGTGACGGATATGCGGAAAGCCGTTATCTCTTTGCGGCGGGCAATGAATACCAGGGACAGCCGGTGATCCTGACGGAATACGGTGGGATCGCATTTGAAAAAGAAGAAAAGGGCTGGGGATATTACGGCAAGGTAAAGAATGAGGAGGAATTCCTGGAGCGGCTGCAGCCGATCACGGAGTTTCTGATCCGGAGCGGAAAATTTTCGGGTTTCTGCTATACGCAGCTGACAGACGTCATGCAGGAAGTCAACGGTCTGCTCTGTGAGGACCGTACGCCGAAGGTTCCGGCAGAGAAGCTGAAAGAAATTTTCGGCGCTCCGGTGTTCGCGTAACGGAACCGTTCAGATGACGAAACAGGTACAGAAAAGCAGGAAGGTCTTTCGTATGACAGTAAATTGTCCGGAAGACCTTTTTTGCGGAAAATGCTCTCGGACAGTCCGCCGGAAGAAAGAGTTGTCCGGGCCGGATGCATGAATTACACATTCTTACAATTCTGAAACATAAGAATAACATAACAGAAAAATAAGGATGATATTCTCTCTTCAGAACGTAGATCATGAATAAGAACAAAACAGAAAGAGAGGAATTTGGATATGAAAAATATAATTTATCTGGTAACCGGAGCGGCGGGATTTCTGGGGAGCCATGTGTGTGATGAACTGCTGGCACGCGGGGAACGTGTGAGGGCGCTGGTTCTTCCCGGAGATAAATCTGCAAAATATATCCCTAAGGAAGTGGAGATCGTGGAGGGAAATCTCTGCGATGTGGCGTCACTGGAAAACTTTTTTTCGATTCCGAAAGGAAGTTCGTCTGTGGTCATTCACTGCGCCAGCATGGTCACAACAAATGCGGAGTTCAATCAGAAGCTGGTGGATGTGAATGTGGGCGGTACCGTTAATATGATCGATCAGTGTCTGAAACATCCGGAATGCAGAAAAATGGTATATGTAAGTTCTACCGGCGCGATCCCGGAGCTTCCGAAGGGATCCCCGATCCGGGAGACGGACAGATTCACGCCGATCGATGAGGAACGTCAGGTGGGATGCTACAGTCAGACGAAAGCCATGGCTACCCAGGCAGTGCTGGATGCATGTAAGGAAAAAGGCCTGAAGGCCTGTGTGGTACATCCCAGCGGCATCCTGGGGCCGAAAGATTATGCCATAGGGGAAACGACCGGGACGGTGATCAAGATCATGAACGGTGAGATGCCGGTGGGAATGGGAGGCTCCTTTAATCTCTGTGATGTGCGTGACCTTGCCTACGGCTGTGTCGCGGCGGCGGACAAGGGCAGGATCGGAGAGTGCTACATCCTGGGAAATAAGGAGGTGACGTTAAAAGAAATGTGCCGGATGCTCCATGAGGCCAGCGGGTGCCGGACGCCGCATTTCTATGTTCCCATCGGGATGGCGTACAAGCTTGCTGCGCAGATGGAGAAAAAGGCAAAAAAGACGGGAGAGAAACCGCTGATGACTAATTTTGCGGTATACAATCTTGCCAGAAACAATGAATTCGACTATTCCAAAGCCGAGCGGGAACTGGGATATCATACAAGGCCGTATGAAGAAACGCTGAGGGACGAGGCAAACTGGCTGATGGCTGAAGGATATATAAAAAATCAGAAAACTGCATAGAAGAGTGGGAGGATCTGACTGTGGCAAAGGCGCTGCGGATATCGTGCCGACGATCACCGGAATTTTGAACCCTGTGGCGGGAGCGCCCGTTCACAATGTAGGTTCTGTCCTGGTGATCGTCAATTTGCCGTTTCTTCTGAGATGGAGGAAGCATGACAGATAAGCCGGAAAACGGCTGCCTGAAGTGCCGTCTGGCCGTTTGAGGCAGATCTACCGGTTACTCCAGCTCGAATGCACCCGTATAAAGCTGATAATAGGTTCCTTTTTCTTCGATCAGCTTTTCGTGGGAACCCCGCTCGATGATCCTGCCGTGGTCCAGAACCATGATGACGTCCGAGTTCCGGATCGTGGACAGGCGGTGGGCAATCACGAAAGAGGTGCGGCCTTTCATCAGAGCATCCATACCTTCCTGAACGATACGCTCCGTACGGGTATCGATGGAGGAGGTTGCCTCATCGAGGATCATACACGGCGGGTTTGCCGCCACGCATTCGTCGTCGGTGGCGTCCAGGCGTCCATAGCGGATATTTTCCAGCACGGTTCCGGTGAACAGATTGGTATCCTGAAGAACAAGACCGATGGAGCGGCGAAGATCATCCTTGCGGATCTTGTTGATATTGATCCCGTCGTATCGGATCTTGCCGTCAGCAATGTCGTAGAAACGGTTCAGCAGGTTGGTGATGGTCGTCTTGCCTGCGCCGGTCGCGCCGACGAACGCCAGCTTCTGGCCCGGTTCGGCATACAGCTTAATATTGTGCAGGACAATTTTTTCCGGTACATAACCGAAATCCACGTCAAACATCCGGATATCGCCTTTCAGCTCCGTATAAGTCAGCGTACCGTCGTGATGCGGATGCTTCCAGGCAAAGATGCCGGTCCGCTCGGCACATTCTGTCAGTTCGCCATTCTCATCTTTCCGTGCGTTGACCAGTGTTACATACCCTTCATCTATCTCCGGCTCTTCATCCAGCACCTCACAGATCCTCCGGCCGGAACTGCGGGCGATGGTGATCAGGATCAGAACGACGGACAGCATCATAAGGGCAGTCAGGATCTGCATGGCATAGGCGATCAGACTGGACAACTCTCCGGTGGTGAGAATGGTGCTGTGACTGCTGACAATGATAGACGCGCCGACCCAGTAGATCAGCAGCAGACAGAGATAGACCACAAGCTGCATGACAGGGGAAGAATAGGCCATGATACCCTCTGCCTTTTTGAAAATGCGGTACAGGGCGGTGGAAGTTTTTTGGAATTTTTCTTTTTCATATTCCTCACGGGCAAATCCTTTGACTACACGGATTCCGCTGAGGTTTTCCTGGACTACCTGATTCAGGCTGTCGTACTGCTCGAAAACCTTCTCAAAATATTTTTCGCAGTAAGGATCAGAGCGGCCAGCGCGATTCCCAGAACAGGGATCAGAAGCAGGTACATGGATGCGATCCGCGCGCTGATCGTGAATGCCATGATGAGAGCGAAGAGAATCATAAACGGTGCGCGTATTGCCACGCGGATGATCATCATAAAGGCGCTCTGGATGTTCATGACGTCGGTGGTCAGCCGGGTGACAAGGCCGGCGGTAGAGAATTTGTCGATGTTGGAAAAGGAGAAGTCCTGGATGTTGTTGTACATATCGGTTCTCATATTCCGTGCCAGTCCTGACGCTGCGGTAGCTGCGGTTCTGCTTGCGATCAGTCCGAAGATCAGAGCCAAAGCAATACAGCCGATCATGATCTATGCGGTGGAGATCAGAGCGTTCCGGTCGCCTGCATAGATGCCTTTGTCAATGATGCTGGCCTGCAGAAAAGGGACGATGATTTCCAGCAGTGTTTCCAGCGCGGTCAGGATAATTGTTGCGATGGTGGCTGTCCGATACTCTCGCAGACAGCCGATGACTTTTTTGACCATCAGTGTAACCTCTTTCATAATAAGAGACAAGCGACAAAAGGTCATAAATTTCATGCTTGCATGAAAATTTATGACCTTTTGTCGCTTGTCTCATAATAATAAAAATGAATGAAACTATTTTAGATTCGGATAGGGAAGATTTCTTCCCTATCCGACGCGATACTCACGATCAGTTCACAGCATGCGCTGTTCCCTGTCCGTTACCCGGCAAATATCTGCTCGTGCAAGCACGGCAGCTGCTTGCCGGGTGCATCGCAAAAAAAGCGCACACCTTTCGGTATGCGCAAAAAAAGATACAAAAGGCGATGCTTCTGTGTCGTAACAGAGACATGCCTCCTGTATCGTAGTCTAAGCAGTTCTATTCATTTCTCTGTATTATACAGTCTGAATTCAGAAAATTTAAGCCGCAAAATTTACAAAATTGCTCTCGGGAAATGTCCGGCAGAAAAATGAGAAAATCTTTTGTTTTGGGCTTGGAATTTTGTTAAAAATTAACTATACTAATGATATCAAGACGATGCACACGGGAAGCGATTTGTCTCGGCGGACGGGTTCCGCTGCGAGGAAAATCTGTGACTGCTGCATCGCCGAAAATCATAGCAGGAGGAAAGTATCATGGAAAAAGTAAGGCTTGGTATTATCGGTATCGGTAATATGGGAAGCAGCCATGCGAAAAACATCATCGAGGGAAAGACACCGGACATCGAACTGACAGCGGTTGCCGACCGTAAGGAAGACCGGAGAAACTGGGCGAAGGAGACACTGCCGGAGAGTGTAAAGATTTTTAATGAAGGAACGGAGCTGATGGACAGCGGTGTCTGCGACGCGGTGATCGTTGCGGTTCCGCATTATCAGCATCCGGAACTGACGATCTATGGTCTGCAGCACGGTCTGCATGTACTGTGCGAGAAACCGGCAGGCGTATACACAAAACAGGTGCGTGAGATGATCGAGGTTTCCGAGAAATCGGACAAAGTATTCGCGATGATGTTCAACCAAAGAACCAACTGTGTTTACCGCAAGATGCATGAACTGGTACACAGCGGAGAACTGGGAGCGATCAAGAGAGTGAACTGGATCATCACCGACTGGTACAGAACCCAGATTTATTACGATTCCGGCGCATGGAGAGCGACCTGGAACGGAGAGGGCGGCGGCGTTCTCCTGAATCAGTGCCCGCATCAGCTGGATCTTCTGACCTGGATCTGCGGTGTTCCGACGAAAGTCCGCGCGTTCTGCCACGAGGGCAAATGGCATGACATCGAGGTAGAGGATGATGTTACCGCATACATGGAATTCGAAAACGGGGCGACCGGAGTATTTGTCACCACGACAGGTGACGCACCGGGAACCAACCGCTTTGAGATCGATCTGGAGATGGGCAAGCTGGTATGCGAGGATGACAAACTGATCCTCCATCGTCTGGCAGTCAATGAGCGTGAATTCTGTAAGACGGCGACCGACGGCTTCGCGAAACCGGAGTGCACAGTGGAAGAAGTGGAGACTGACGGTAAGAATGAGCAGCATGTAGGCGTTATGAATGCTTTCGCCAACAAGATTCTCGGAAAAGGCGAGCTGGTAGCGCCGGGACGCGAAGGGATCAATGGCCTGATGCTTTCCAACGCGATGCATCTGTCCAGTTGGACCGACCAGACTGTGACCCTTCCGGTAGACGAGGATAAATTCCTGGAACTGCTCAATGCAAGACGTGCAACTTCCAGACAGAAAGAAGATAAGAATATTACCTTTGATATTTAACAAGAGACAAGCGACGAAAGGCCGTCAAAAGTCCCGTGGAACCGGAAAGTTCCCACGGGCCTTTTTCTGGGAAAGGAAGGTTCAGACGCGCAGGGCGAGTTCGAGAGCGACGGTGAATTTGTCCAGGGAATGATTCGCATGGTGGAGGTCTTCGTGGCTGTATTCCGGCTGGTCGAGGACGTCGCCGGTCATCAGAAAGTCATACAGATGGAACCCGTGGAAATCACAGACGGCCTGTACGCCGGCCAGTTCCATCTCGACAGCCAGACATCCTTCGCTCCTGCGTTTTTCCATCTGCCCGCGGGTCTCGCGGTAGATCGCATCCGTGGTCCAGACTTTTCCTTTTATATAAGGTACGTTCAGACTATCGAAAATCTGTGCGACCGTGTCCGCTTCCGGAATGTCAATATGATCCCGTCCAATATCCTGGCGGTATCTGTGCTGAAAGAACTGAAAAAGCTTCCGGTGCGGGAAGATCTGGCGGAGAAAGCCGCGAAGCTGGCGGGTGAACTGGAAGAAGGAATTGACCGGTACGGGATCATCCGTCATCCGGAATATGGGGAGATTTTCGTCTATGAGACCGATGGTCTCGGAAATTATCGGTTGATGGATGATGCGAATCTTCCGAGCCTTCTGGGAACTACACTCGTACCTGTAAAGGAAAAGTGGAAAGAGGTTTATCGAAATACGAGAAGATTCCTTCTCTCTGCGGAGAATCCCTATTATTATGAAGGGAAATTCGGAAAAGGGATCGGCAGTCCTCATACACCGGAGCGCTATATCTGGCATATTGCTCTCTGCGTACAGGGAATGACCTCCGAAGACCCGGAGGAACAGAAGGAAATCCTGGAAACGCTGAAAAATACCACGGCGGGAACCAACCTGATGCACGAAGGATTTGATGTGGACGCGCCGGAGCATTTCACACGCGACTGGTTCGCCTGGGCGAATTCCATGTTCTGTCTGTTCGTAAACAGTCTGCTGTCTTGAAAAACCGTTCTTTTGTAACTGTAATGTTACGTTCATGTTTTGATTAAAAAAACGGGAAGCCTTGACCGGATCAAGGCTTCCCGAAAAAAATAACAGACGGAGACGGAGGGATTCGAACCCTCGTGCCCCGGAGGGCAAACGCATTTCGAGTGCGCCCCGTTATGACCGCTTCGATACGTCTCCATAAATTTGTCTCTTCCAAAATCGCTCTCGCTTATCGGAATTACTAGACAGTTATTTATTATAAATCCTTCTCGCTCATTCGTCAACTGAAATTTGCGCTTTCCGGCGTTCTTTTTCCTCCTTTTTCCAGATCCTGAGCTGATGGAAAAAATCTGTCAGCATGGTGCTGCATTCCTCCTGAAGAACGTTTCGCGTGACTTTCACCTGGTGGTTAAACTGGGCCATTTCCAGAAGGTTCAGGATCGAGCCGGCGCATCCCGCTTTGGGATTCATACATCCGATGACCACTTCGGGGATCCTGGCCTGGACGATGGCTCCCGCACACATCTGGCAGGGTTCCAGCGTGACGTAAAGCGTACAGCCTTCCAGCCGCCAGTCGCCCAGCTTTTTGCTGGCCTTGCGTATTGCATTTAATTCGGCGTGGGAAAGGGTGTTTTTGTCTGTATTACGCCGGTTGTAGCCGCGGGCAATGATCTGATCTTCATAGACGATCACACATCCGATGGGAACTTCCCGGAGGGCTTCCGCCTTTTTGGCCTGTTTGATCGCTTCGCGCATATAATGTTCTTCTCTGGTCATGGCGTCCAACTCCTTTTTCTGACTTACCTATTTTAACACAGGAATCGGGAAAGGACAAGTTTCGGCGGGTATATTCGATCTGTGCAGCGCATAGACTGGAATGTGTCTGAAAACTGCTTTTGTAAGCGGTAAAAGGAGGAATATGGATGGCATATCGGCGTTTTGTGTCGTATATTTATGAGTATTCGGGAGGAAAAAAAGGGGAAAACCGTGGATTTGTCCGGGTGGAGGTCAGAAACGGGGTCTGTCGGCTGGGGTTCTGGATGGAACCGGAGGGGCTGCCGGAAAAGAACAGAGTCCGGGTCTTTGGACTTGTCAGGGAGAACAGACAGCTCCTGGGGATCCCGCTGGGCGAATTGCTGTCCGGATCTGCGGAGATCCGGGGACAGATAAGTTTTTCGGAGCAGCAAATCGGGAAAAGCTCTTACCGAATGGATCAGATGGGCGGGCTGCTCCTGAGCAGTGAGGGCGGCAGGCAGTTTGCTACTCAGTGGGACGACGAACCTCTGCGTCTGGAGCGGATGAAGGAATGGGAGACGGAGCATGCCGGTCCGGCTGTACTGGAACATTCAGAAGCCGTTGGACCGAAGGAAAAAAGTTCAGAAGATCCCGGAGCAGACGGTTCGAATCCGGCAGCTCCGAATGTCAAAGAGACTTCGGCAGCCGAGAGATCCAGACAGAATTCGTCAGAAAGCCGGAAAGCGGAAGTTACGGAGCATCCGGAGAACACCGATTCGAAAAAGGCAGTTCCGGAAACTTCCGGAATCGGGGATTTCCGGCAGACTGTCCGGGAGGCTCCGCCAGATGAAAAACGCGTCCGGAACCTGCCGGAGAAGCGGAAAATCGAAGCTTCAGAGCAGGATGCCCCAAAGTTTCGGAGGACGTGCAGTCAGAATCCGGCTGCTCCAGATATCCGGAGAGCAGACGCTCCGAGGCAGAATCTTTCGGAAAGACCGGCTGCCGGCCAGAAACAGAACCGTCAGGCGTCAGATTCCTCCCGCTGGGAGCAGCTCCGGAAAATCGGTACCTGCTGCCAGCCGTTTCACGATGATCAGCTGACAGACTGTGTGAAGGTGACGCGGCAGGAACTCTGGCAGCTTCGGAAAAACGGGTGGCAGATGGACGGGAGCCAGTTTCAAAATTACGGGTTGGACCGCTATGGACATCTGCTGCTGTGCAGGGACGCCGCACAGCCGGGAGTGTTTTACATAGGAGTGCCGGGCGTCTTCAGTACCAACGAGCAGTTTATGGCAGGAATGTTCGGCTATTACAATTTCCGCCCGGCAAAACCGCCGGCGGAAGGGCAGGTCCGCCCGAAGTTTGGTTATTGGTACCGCAGGATCCCGATGCCGGAACAGTAAAAGTTACCGTTTAGCCAGGCCTTCGCATTTACTGCGCAGACTGTGTGAAAAATAGTGCCTGTGGATTCAGCCCATCGCGAAGCGATTTTCAATGGCTGGATGCCGGTTACAAAATTCTCCTTCTTTTCAAAAAAACAGATTATGTGTATAATTAAGAAGAGAATGTTCTTAAGGTATTGTTTCGTGCGGCTCAGAAAGATCTGAGCCGCATACAGCGAAAAGCGCGGAAAAGTTTTTTCTCTGGTCGTTGAAAGAGGCAGCTACTCCGACGGTTGAACGGCTGCTGAAAGTGAAACGGATCTCTGAGACATTTTCTTTGCGTATAGTGACCGTTCAGCAGGCTGAGCGGCTGCTGTTTATGTACAACTGGGAGGAGAAGTTATGAAAGCAAAAAAAGAAACGATCCTTTCTTTGAAGACATTGCCGTGGATTCTGCTCGGGAATACGGTGTATGCCCTGGGGATCGTTATGTTTGTTCTGCCGTCCGGCCTGATCACCGGAGGAACGACAGGACTGGCGCTGTTCGCAGAATATTTTCTGCATATTCCGGTCTCTGTCTTTGTATTTCTTATGAATCTTTGTATGTTTCTGCTCGGAGCGGCGGTGCTCGGCATGAAATTTGCATTGACGACGCTGGTGAGCTCTTTTTATTACCCGATCATACTCGGAATCTTTCAGAGGATCCCGGCGCTTCCCAATCTGACCCGCGAGCCGATGCTTGCCGCTGTGTTTGGCGGCCTGATGATCGGATTTGGGATCGGAAGTGTGATCCGGGCGGGGGCGTCGACCGGCGGTATGGATATCCCGCCGCTGATCCTGAAAAAGAAGTTCGGACTTCCTGTCTCTGTGATGCTGTACGTATTCGATGTGACGATCCTGATCCTGCAGATGGTGTTCTCGGACAAGGAGCAGATTCTCTATGGAATCCTTCTTGTTATGATCTATACGGTGGTACTGGACAAGGTGCTGCTGATCGGTACGTCTCAGACGCAGGTCAAGATCATCAGTAAAAAGTACATGGAGATCAATGAGAAGATCATCCATGAACTGGACAGAGGATCCACGTTGATCCATGCGACGACCGGTTACATGAAACAGGAACAGCCGATGGTGATGACTGTGATCTCAAACAGAGAACTCGGCACGCTGAACCGGCTGGTGATGGAGACGGATCCGCAGGCGTTCATGGTTGTCGGCAATGTCAATGAGGTAAAAGGAAGGGGATTCACCCAGGAAAAAGTATACCGGGAAGAAAAAATGTAAAAGGTTCAGCTAGCTGAACGGTAACAGGAAAACGCCGGTGTATTGGCGGGGAAAGGAGATACGAGATGGAACTCAGCATTCTGATTGTAGATGACGACAAGCTTCTGGTGGACAAACTGGAAGAAACCGTGCAGTGGGAGAAAATAGGGATTTCGATGGTATTTACTGCCTATAATATCCGGCAGGCCCAGAAGCTGCTGGAAGAGTTTCCCATTCAGTTTCTTCTGTGCGACATCGATATGCCGCAAGGCAGCGGACTGGAACTGCTGGAATGGATCCGCGACAATCAGATGGAAGTAGAGTGTGTGTTCCTGAGCAGCTACGCCAACTTTGCCTATGCCCAGAAAGCATTACGGCTGTCCGCAAGAGAGTACCTTCTGAAGCCGATCTCCAATCAGGATCTTGAGGCTGTCCTGTCGAGGATTATCGAGGAGACCCGGGAAAAGAGAGAAAGACGCAGCGCTGAGGAACAGAACCTGGGACAGCAGCGGAAAGGAAAGACGGAGTTCTGGGAGGACTTTTTCCGGAATCCGTCGGAGCAGGAAAGGATGCTCGCCCAGGTATTGGAAGAGGGATTCTATCAGGAAACCGACGTTCTGATCCTGGAAGTGATCAAAATATTTGCAGACGATAAGGATATTAATTATAAGAAGGATCTGTCTCTGTTCAATTTCGTGATCCGGAACATTACCACGGAGTTTTTTGAAAATAATGAACAGGTCATGGAGGCCGTCGCCCAGGTCAGCGACTATGAGTGGGTTCTGGTCTTTCGGAATCTCGGAGAAGAGGAACGATTTCTTGAGGCGTCCGGTGACCTGAAAAAACATCTCAATAAAATCCTGCCCCAGCGCTCCTGTATGTATATCGGCGAGACCCGTCCGCTGAAAGAGACTGCGGTCGGATGGAAACAGATCGAGATCATGGAAAAGAAGATCCTGCCGGGAACGGACGGAATCCTCTGTGAGCGCGACATTTCGGAACAGGATCAGATGCTGTCCGGCAATGCGGCTTACAGGCTGCCGCCGTGGGAAATCTGGCAGAAAACACTTCATAATTCCGAGGATCTGGACGGGGTGTGCAGAAATATCTGTGATTTCCTCAAAGAGACTTTCGCAAAAGGCGTTCTGACGATTGAAAATCTGGAACGGTTCCTGAGAGAACTGGAGCAGCTGGTATACTGTTATCTTGGAGAGCAGCAGATGAGCTTCTCCCAGTTATTTGACAGCCGGGAATTTGACCGGAGGGAGCGGGACTCTTTCCATTCTCTGGATGCGGCTGTGGGGTTCGTCGAGTGGATCTTCGGGACGATCAAAGGCCGGGGAAATTCGCGGAGGAGCCAGGAAGATGTGGTCAGCCAGGTGAAAGATTATATCGAGGGGCATCTGAACGAAGAACTGTCCAGGGGGATTCTTGCCAAAATGGTGTATCTGTCGGAGGATTATGTGTCTAAGCTGTTTAAAAACACTACAGGGATGAGCCTTCCCGGCTATATTGCCAACAGGAGGATGGAAAAGGCGAAAGATTATCTGGAACATTCCAGTCTTCCGGTCAGCAGGATCGCGATGGAGGTAGGGTACAGCAATTTTTCCTATTTCAGTAAGACTTTCCGGGATTTTACGGGAATGACGCCCAACGAATACCGAAATCATATGACAAAAAACAGTTCTGATAAGAAATAAACGACCCGGCGTCTCCTGCGCCGGAAAAATTTGTAAAAAAAACGAACTGTCAATAACAAAAAAACGAAAAAATAATTTGTTGAAAAAAGAGAGATATCGGAAAGATGTCTCTTTTTTTATATTGAATTTACACAAAAATGAAAGCGATAAAACGGCAGGATGTATATAATATAGCTATAAGTTGTTCGGAACCCTGGGCATAATACATAATGACTGACGAAGCAGGAATTGTGAATGACTGGGAAAATCTGTGAGAAAGAAGGGATGTTATGTGAAAAAGAAAAATGCAACCCCAAAACACAAGCAGGGATTTATTGCCGGCGTAAAAGAGAGCAGGGCGCTGTATCTGTTGATGCTGCCTTCCATCATTATTTTCCTGCTGTTTACCTATTACCCGATGTACGGAGTGATCATTGCGTTCAAGAACTTCACTCCGGCGGATGGAATCTTTGGCAGCGAATGGGTGGGAATGAAAAACTTTATTCAGTATTTTAATTCCTACCAGTTTGGACTGACGATCCGAAATACGATCATCATCAGTCTTTACACCATTCTGGTAACATTCCCGCTGCCGATCGCGCTTGCTCTGATGTGCAATCAGATCAAAGCAAAGAAATTTAAAAAGTTTTTCCAGGTATCCACATATCTTCCGCATTTTATCTCGACGGTTGTTATGTGCGGTATGTTGATCCTGTTCCTGTCTCCCAGCACCGGAATTATTTCCAAACTGGTAGGACTTCTCGGATTCCAGCTTCCGAACCTGATGGGAAGCGCAGCTGCTTTCCCGCATATTTACGTGTGGTCAGAAGCCTGGCAGCATGTAGGATGGGACAGTATCCTTTACATAGCGACTTTGTCGTCGGTCGATCCGAGCCTGTATGAGGCGGCGACTATGGACGGCGCCGGAAAATGGAAAAAGATGCTTCACGTTGATATCCCGGCTCTGATGCCGACGGTAACGATCATGCTGATCCTTCGTATGGGAAGTGTTATGAGTGTCGGATTTGAAAAAGTTTACCTGCTGCAGAATACGCTGAACAGCAGTACCAGTGAGATTATTTCTACCTACGTTTACAAGATGGGTCTGATCAGCAATCAGTACAGTCTGTCATCGGCGATCGGTCTGTTTAACAACGTGATCAACCTCGCTCTGCTGCTCCTGGTAAATGCAATTTCCAAGAAACTCAGCGATACATCATTGATTTAGAGCAGGAGGTGGATTATGAGTCAGACAAAAGCCTTAAAGGCAAAAACAAAAATCAAAAAGTCAAAAGAGGATAAGATCTTTGACGCCATCATTTATACGATCGCAGTAATCCTGATCCTGCTTACACTGTATCCGATGTACTTTATTGTCATTGCGTCGATCAGTGATGCCGGACTTGTCTCTTCCGGACAGATCATGTTTCTGCCGAAGGGTATAAATTTTAAGGCGTATGAACAGCTGAAAAATTATGAATCGATCTGGATCGGTTACAGAAACACGATCCTGTACGTAATCGTCGGAACGATCGTAACATTGGTCGTGAACATTCCGGCATCCTATGCGCTGTCGAGAAGAAAACTGTATGGAAAAGGCGTGTTTACCGCGTTTTATCTGATCCCGATGTTCTTCACCGGCGGTCTGATCCCGACATACCTGGCAGTACAGCAGTTTAATCTGCTGGATACCTTCTGGGTAATGGTCATTCCATTCTCGGTTGTCACCTATTATATCATTGTCGGACGTACGTTCTTTGCGAACAGTATCCCGGAGGATCTCTGGGAGGCAGCACAGCTGGACGGATGCGGATATCTGGGATTCTTCTTCCGGATTGTGCTTCCGCTTTCCAAGGCGGTCATCGCGGTTATCGCTCTGTGGGCGGCGGTAGCCCAGTGGAACGGTTACTTCAATGCGTTGATCTATCTGCGCAATCCGGACTTACAGCCGCTGCAGATCGCACTGAGAAATATCCTGATCAGCAACCAGACGATGAGTTCCATGCTGACCGGTGCGGCAGCTACAGAAGCTCAGCAGATGGCGGATCTGATCAAATATGCAGTTATTGTAGTATCTTCCGCGCCGATTATGTGTATGTATCCTCTGGTGCAGAAATATTTCAATCAGGGCGTTATGCTTGGATCACTGAAAGGCTGAGGAGCCTTTCGGTGTCCGGGATTTCGTAAAATCTTAATATGAAAGGGGTAGACGTATGAAAAAGAAAAACCTGAAAAAAGGAATCAGCCTGGCGCTTTCCGCATCTATGATGGCGGGACTGCTGGCCGGATGTGGAGGCGGCAGCGGCAGTGGAAACTCCTCGTCGGCAGCTTCCGGATCCGGAGATGAAAATGTTCCAACCTATACCATAGCAACGGTCCGCTGGACAGATGCATGGCCGACGGATTTCCTTGAGAGTGGAATCATGAAGGAACTCGAGGAAAAACACGGGATCAATATTGAGTGGGATATTTATTACAATTCCGATTGGTCAGAGCAGAAATCCCTGCTGTTGGCGTCCGGTGATCTTCCCGATGCATTCTTAGGATCGATTTGCCTGAATACATCAGATATGACGCAGAATAAGTCGCTGTTTCTGGATCTGACGGACCTGATTAATGAGGAGAATATGCCGAATCTGACAAATATTTTTGAGTCGGATCCGGAAATGAAAGCGGTTTGCACCGATCGTGACGGAAAGATCTACAGTCTTCCGAAAAAGCTGGGGCTTCGTCCGGAAGCATGCGGAAACTCTCTGTACATCAATAAGGAGTGGCTGGACAATCTGGGCCTGGCGGTTCCGACTACTTATGAGGAACTGGAAACGGTACTTGAAGCGTTCGTTACAGAGGACGCGGACGGTGACGGTGATGCGACCAATGAAATCGGTTATACAAACTCTGCCGGTTCTACGGTGCTCAGTGGTGATCTGAGAAATATTTTGTTCCCGTTTGGAACAATGGTAAGCCGTGCAGATAATTATATGGGACTGAACAGTGACGGCGAACCGGTATTCATGCCTGCACAGGAAAATTATAAAGATGCTGTCATCTGGATGCACGGACTTTGGGAAAAAGGAATTCTTGATCCTGAATACTTTACGCAGGATAGTTCTATGGCTACCTCAAAGAGACAAGCAGAAGGCGGTTCCCAGGTTGGCCTGATTTCCGCATGGACCGCTGATGCTGAGGCAGGTGGAAATGCCGATCAGTTTGTACTTCTGGAAGCGCTGCAGGGACCGGACGGCAACCGTTATGTTGAGAATGCGTCCAATTATCTGGATATTTCCGATCGTGAACTGGTGATCAGCAAGGATTGTGAAAATCCTGAAAAACTTCTTGCATGGGCAGATGATTTCTATGATAATGTAGTTACGTTACAGACGACTTACGGTTCCATTTCTGATGGGTGTGTTACAGATAATGGTGATGGAACATATTCTGTAAATGAACCGGAAGACGGAGGCTCTCTGGATACATCCGCATGGTCAAATTCTCTGAAGGATTTTGGACCTAAATATATGACTGATGATTTTGAAGCGAATGTAACTCTTCCAGCAGATCAGGGAGACGGCATCAAGCTTCAGGAGGATGAGGTAAATGCACAGTATGTGACGACGGACAGAAATGTTGGATTCCCGACGGTTCAGTATACCAGTGAAGAACAGAGTACATTGACTACACTGGGAACAGATATTTACCAGTATGTAGAAGCACAGTACGCGCACTGGGTTGTGGATGGCGGCATCGAAGAGGAATGGGATGCGTACCTGGAACAGCTGGATGCGATGGGACTGCAGGATCTTGTACAGGTACAGACCGATGCATACAATGCATATATAGAGACGCTTAGTGAATAAATAACAGAAAAGTAAATCAACAGCCGCTGCGGAACGTGAGAGAACAATTCTGCGTTTTGCAGCGGCTGTTCTTTGAAACGCAAAACGGCATCCGACGGGACGGCAGGAGGGAATAAAATGGTATGGAAAAAGGGAAAGAAGAAACAGAAAGCACAGACGATTCAGAAAATCGGCATGAGGGTATTAGTACCCGTTTTTCTTGCGCTGATCGGTTTCCTGATTTGCCTTGGGATCGGACTGCGGGAAACGCGGAATCTTGCAAATCAATATATCCGTGACACGGCGGAATTGTATATAGAACAGGTTAATCAAGATATTCTGCAGATGAATACGGAACTGATCCAGATTCTGATCAGTAATGACTATATTTCTCAGATCCCACAGGGGATGAGTCCCGCGGATGCAAAGTATTATCCTATGCTGGAGAATATCCGGGAGGAGAACCGGCTGCTGAAGATCAGATATCAGGAGGTGCGGAATTTTTTTGTTTATGCGCAGGAACCGGATCTTCTGATCGGGGACAACGGCATGGTATTTGCGGAAAGCCAGGTGACCGGACTTCTTGCCGAGCTGCAGAAATTTTCCAGGGAAGCTGTCAAAAAGAATATTTCGACGACCGAATGGTGTTTTCTGGAAGCAGAGGACAGTATTTATATTATTGGATATTATGCGAAAAATCATAAGCTGATGGGCTGTGTGATCGAACTGGACGATATTTTCTCGATGATCCAGGAAATGACGGAAAATTACCAGGTGATACCGTTTATGCTGCAGCAGGATGGCACCATTATTTTTCCGAAAAATGTACAGAGCATAGAAGAACTGAAAAATATGGACGAGGGAAGAGAGTACGAATATCCGTTGTGGAATCTCGGAAAAATCGGCGTCTATATATTGTCAAATGGAGGGATCCTTGAAAATGTACTGCGAATGCAGGCAATCCTGGTAATTCTGATCGCAATCCTTCTGATCATCTGCACGATCATGGTTTTGCGTTATTACCGCAGCCTGATGAAACCGCTGCAGGGATTTGTCCAGGGAATTACGGAACTCGAGGAGGAACAGCAGCTGAATGAAAACGGATCGAACAATATTCTGGAACTGGAGGCCGTCAGCGACCGGTTCCGTGATCTGCTCCGCAAGATCCAGTCGCTGAAAATAGCGATTTATGAGAAAGAACTGAATGAGCAGAAGGCGGAACTAGAATACATGCAGGAACAGATACGGCCTCACTTTTTCCTGAACTGTCTCAGCCTGATCCACGGAATTGCGGATGCCCAGGGAGAAGAGAAGATCACACACATCACACGTGTGCTGTCCGAGTATATCCGATACAATTATCGAGATTCGGGAAAAGAGAGAAATCTTCAGGAAGAGCTGGAACATGTAAAGAAGTATGTGGAGCTGCAGAAACTGCGATATGGTGAAAATGCCTTTCATTTTGAGGTGATCGAGGATGCACAGGTGGGAGACAGCCATATTCCGTCACTGGTTTTGCAGACTCTGGTGGAAAATTCCGTCGTCCATGCGGTGAATCTGGACCGTCTGGTGGAGATTTCCGTCTATATTACCAGCGAGGTCTATGAGGACGGAAAATATCTTTATCTGTGCGTCTCCGATACGGGCAAAGGATTTTCGCCGGAGATTATGGAGGCAATCGAAAAGGACCTTCCGATCGTATACAATGGCAGAAAGCATGTGGGTCTCCAGAACATCAAGCGCAGGCTGAAGCTTCTGTACGGAGGCAGAGCATCTATGACAATTCAGAATATGGACGAGAATTACGGGGCGATTGTGGAGATACGGATTCCACAGGACGAGGAATAACGTCCGGGCCTGCCGCGGTGTGTTTTTGCCGGATCTGTGGATCCGGCAGGAACACACCGCTTTTTTGCAGAATTTCCGATATCGAAGGACGGTTTTTGAAAAATAGTTTTGCAGAAAATGGTTCTGCATGGAACAAAAATAACAAAAAAGAGAACTGCGAATAACAAAAAAACGATATGCGATCAAAAAAACGAAAAATCAGAGACCGCATTTTTGATAGCAGAAACACGGAAAAGTAACAGATAAAACAACAGAATAAATGTACAATATAACCATAAAATAATAAAATTGCAATGATAAATACAGCAAAATGACAAAAACATAAATTAATATACAAGTAATACAAAAACAGATTGCTGAATTCACGCATAGTCACGAAGAAAATAAAAACAGACAGGAGAGCGGATATGAGAGAGAAGAGCAAAAAATTGCTTCCAAAATGGGGACCGTATTCCAAAAAGTACATGGGGATTTCCCGCGTTATGGAGGAAAGCAGGATTCCGGGAGCCAGATACGATCTGGTGATCCATCCCACATATGCAAACAGCGCATTTCCGGTTCCGAACGTTACTTTTCCTGCGGGATTTCATCCCTGGAACGCGGATCCGGACGGAAAGTATTTCCAGTACCGCTGTGAACTGATCTGGAAAGACAGTCTGTATGCAAATGTAGATCTGTTTGAGATGGATGCGGAGAACTGGGGAATCCGTGTAGAGTATGTCAACTGTACAGATAAAATGCAGAACTGTCTTTTGAATTTGTTTTCTGCGATCGAATACCCTGAGAACAACTTTGTGGAAGTACTTGCTCCGGACAAATGCGACCGATGGAATGGATTGGATTATGAACAGTTGAGATTTCAGAGACCGCGGCCATGGGAGCGTCTTTCCCCGGACGGACACCGCCGGGGCGAGGTCGAGGCGCCGGAATTTACAGAGGGGAACGGCCTGGGAGAGACGTATTATTGTCTGATGGCATCTCATCTCAACCTGAAATTTCTCGGAGGGGATCCGGGAGATACGATCGTTTACCGTAGATCTCTGAAAAATTCTTATCGTGACGCAGTTCTTGGAATTCGATACCGCACCTTTTATGGAAAGGGAGATGTGGCGTTTCGGACGAATCACG
Organism: Candidatus Fusicatenibacter merdavium; assembly: GCA_019115005.1. Classification (GTDB taxonomy): domain Bacteria; phylum Bacillota; class Clostridia; order Lachnospirales; family Lachnospiraceae; genus Fusicatenibacter; species Fusicatenibacter merdavium. The sequence continues at coordinate 22,073 of DXEK01000181.1, forward strand.
GTACGGTTACTTTTGCAAAGACAAAAACGCCCCGGATGGTATGGCTGCCTTTGGGAGCCCAGGAGCCCGGCGATTTTTCTCTTGAGTTGTGTGCATGCGGCTGTCCGGAAGACGGTGTTATGATCGATTTTCTGTGTATCACGGAGAGGGAGGATCAGGAGACGGTTCAGGTTGTGACCCGGTTCCGTTCGGTCCTTCCGGAAACAGAAACTCATGGCGGGAAAACCGTCTATCGGTATCCCAATGGGGAACAGCCGTTGGAACTTACCGTATTTCATGACAGAATCAGGGAGCGAAAGGTAGAGTCCGGCTGTCTGGAAGACGCGTTGGCAAACCGGCTGTCCAATTCCGATCCCACGTACGATCGTCTGACCATGAGTTTTTCCGGTTCGTTTCGTGAAAAGCATTCTCAGGACGGATATTATCATGTAAAGACTGCTGAGGCTGTGTTTGTTCCTCCCCGGAGTTCCCGGGCAGTTTATGCGTATGTGGGGGCAGATCAGATGGTATATCGGCAGGAGGATCTGGAGCGCCGCTGGAGTGAGGCTGCCGGCACAATCCGGACGCCGGAAAAGAGCGAAGGCGCAGGCTACAGCCTTTCGGTGCAGCTTTTGAAGGCCGCTCTGTTTACGAACGTCGTTTATCCGATTCAGCGCCATGGGCAGCCGATGATCCATTATACGCCGGGGAAAAGGTGGGACAGCCTGTATACCTGGGATTCCGGTTTTATCGGATTGGGTATTTTAGAGTATTCCCGCAGCAGAGCGGAATACGTGATGGATTTCTACCTCTCAGAGGAAGAGAACAAAGATTTCGCATTTCTTTATCATGGGTCGATGGTTCCGACACAGTTTTACCTCTGGTACGAAATGATGCAGAGATCAGAGGGGGAAGATAAGAAGTCTCTTGGAATTTATTATCCCATGTTCCGGAGGTATTATTGTTTTTACGCAGGCCGGGCAAAAGGCTCGACGACAGCGCGTTTGAACAGTGGACTTCGCACCGTTTACGATTATTTTTATAATGCCAGCGGGATGGACGATTATCCGGCGCAAAGCGCGCTGCACAGAAAGCACCTGGAAAAGGAAGTCGCTCCGGTATGCAGCAATGTTCATCTGATCCGCATTGCCAGGATCATGAAGAAGGCGGCGGAGTTTTTCGGATACCCGGAGGATCTCTCCATGTATGAGGATGATATCCGTACTGTGACGAAAGCACTGCAGAAGGAGGCCTGGGATGAGGAGAGCGGCTATTATGGCTATGTGCTTCATGATCAGGAGGGAATGGCGGCCGGTATTTTCCGCGATGAGAACGGAAACAATTACAACCGGGGCATTGACGGGGTTACGCCGCTGATCGCCGGGATATGCACAGAGCCGCAGGAAGAAAAACTTCTCGGCCACTTGAAATCAGACAGAGAACTCTGGTCTTTGGCGGGTATTTCCACGGTGGATATGAGTGCGCCGTATTACTATGACAATGGTTACTGGAATGGAAGCGTGTGGTTTCCGTATCAGTATCTGATCTGGAAAGCAATGCTGGATCTGGGAGACGGGGAATTTGCCTTTGCAATCGCGCAGAGAGCGCTGGAAGCCTGGAGCAGCGAAGCTGATTTCAGTTACAACACGTTTGAGATGATACAGATCAAGACCGGGAGGGGCGGATGGTTTCATCAGTTTGGCGGATTGTCCGCGCCGGTCTGTGTATGGTATCAGGCGTATTACTCTCCGGGAACTGTGAATGCAGGTTTTGACACCTGGGTGGAGCGCTCCCGGTTCGATCCGGCCGGGACAAGGGCGGAAATTACCTGCAGAAACGATACGGATCGGGAGAGCATTTTGATAGTCTCGATGAAGGAGCAGGAAAAATATTCCGTCACGGTTAACGGCAGGCCGGGCAGATGGATGGAACATATCAGCGGAACACTGGAACTGAAGCTGTCTCCCGGGGAAAACGAGATTCTGATCGATGTGTGTTCCTGCGCAGATGCGCAGCACAGATAAATACCAACAGAAAAGGAGGAAAGGGTATGAAAAAAACTTTGAAACGAGGCATCAGTGTGTTTCTGGCTGCATCGATGACGGCGGGGCTGCTGGCAGGATGCGGTGGAGGAAGCAGCGGAAGTTCGGCGTCCTCCGCATCGGAAGGCGAAGATTCTGTTCCAACTTTTACCATTGCGACGATGCGCTGGACAGATGTATGGCCGACCGATTTCCTGGAAAGCGGAATCATGAAGGAACTGGAAGAAAAACACGGTATCAATATCGAATGGGATATCTATTATGCTTCCGACTGGTCAGAGCAGAAATCTCTGTTGCTGGCGTCCGGGGATCTTCCGGATGCGTTTCTCGGATCCAATGCGTTGACAGCGTCGGATGTGGCGCAGAACAAAGGAAACTTTCTGGAATTGACAGATCTGATCACGGAAGAGACGATGCCGAATCTTACCGCTCTTTTTGAGGAAGCTCCGGAATTGAAAGCAGTCTGCACGGACCGTGACGGAAAGATCTACAGTCTTCCGAAAAAACTTGGTATACGTCCGGAAGTTGACGGATATGTCTTTTATATTAACAAAGACTGGCTGGACAACTTAGGGCTGGAAGTACCGAGTACATATGAAGAGCTGGAAACTGTTCTGGAAGCGTTTGTTACGGAAGATGCAGACGGAGACGGGGATCCGACAAATGAAATCGGATACACAAATCAGGCCGCATCCAATCTGCTGAGTGGTGATCTCAGAAACATCCTTCGTCCGTTCGGGACAATGGTAAGCCGCGCGGATAATTATATGGGAATCAATGGTGACGGAGAAGCTGTTTTTGTTCCGGTGGAAGAGAATTACAAAGAGGCCGTAAAATGGATGCATGATATGTGGACGAAGGGAATTCTGGATCCGGAGTATTTCACACAGGATGCTTCTATGGTAACTTCTAAAATCCAGGCGGACGGCGGATCACAGGTTGGACTGATCACGGGATGGGTTGCAGATGCTGTCGCAGGCGCTAACGCAGATCAGTTTGTCCTTCTGGAGGCTTTGGAAGGCCCTGACGGAAATCGCTATGTGGAAAATGCAGCTAATTATCTGGATATTTCAGATCGTGAACTGATCATCACCAAAGAATGTAAGGATCCGGAAAAACTGCTTGCGTGGGCGGATGATTTTTACGATGATCTGGTAACACTCCAGACTCAGTACGGATCTATTTCGGACGGATGCATTACCGATAATGGTGATGGTACATACACCGTGAATGAGCCGGAGGATGGCGGTTCTCTGGACACATCTGCCTGGTCTAACGCTTTGCGTGACTTCGGACCCAAGTATATGCATGAAGATTTCTACGATAAAGTCATTCTTCCTGAGGATCAGGGCGATGGAGTCAAAATGGTGGAAGATGAAGTCAATGCAAAATATGTGACAGATGATGTGAATGTCGGATATCCAATGGTTCAGTATACGGATGATGAACTGAGCAGAATGACGACGATCGGAACAGATATTTACCAGTATGTCGAAGCGCAGTATGCTCACTGGGTTGTAGACGGCGGGATTGATGAGGAGTGGGATTCTTATCTGAGCCAGCTGGATGCGATGGGACTTCAGGAACTGCTTACCATTCAGAGAGATGCTTATGCAGCGTACAAAGAAAATATGAGTTGATGGAAATCAAATCCGTCACAGCCGGAAGACTCTGGCTCCGCGGGCAGCACTGACCGAAAAAAGTGCAGCCCGCCGCAAGGATCAAAAAGGGGCTGCCGCACGAAGGGATTGGTGCGGCAGCCCCTTTTTTTGATCCCTTTATAGGAAATTCCAATTTTTACGGGAGAAACCTGCTTATTGATTGCCGGGAGTTTCTGGCTGTAGGATCAGCCGGTACCGATGCCCGTTCGCGGTGGTCTCGCATGGTACGAAGCCGCAGGATTCGAACATCATCCTGGAGCCGGTATTGTAATCATAAATCGTATCCACAAAAAGTTCGTGATAACCCAGTTTCCGTGCACGCCGGATCAGCGTTGAGACTACCTGACGTCCGATCCCTTTTCCGCGGAGCGTATGGTCCCCGATGACGATCGGCATATCCTTCTGCCAGAAAGTGACGTCGCCGACAGGCACCCAGGTGTGGTCCCGAAGAAGTTCTATAAAATACAATTCTCCATGTTCATTCAGATAATGATACATCTTTGACAGACGTTCCGGAGTATAAGGAACGTCCTTTCCGTCTACCAGGAGTAACGTCTCACTGTCCTGATACCAGCCAAGGGCAAAATCGTGGACACCGTCGTACTTTCTCAGGCGCAGGGATTCCGAAACCGGCAGGAGATCGGGCTGCTCAATTCCTGAAATAGGCATAAAAATCAATCCTTTCGTAAAAATTTTCCTCAATTTGCTTTGTGACGGATAAAATACGGTCTGCGGTGAAGATTTTCGGTAAATGTGCGGGACGGATACAGACCTGGCGGAACAGTAACAAATTTTATTATATACATGTATTTCGTTTACAACAAGTTTTTTTTTCAGTAAAATTAGAAGGTAAAGTTACAGTTCAGCTGGCTGAACTGTTACAAGGTAAATGAAGGTTCCGGGGCGGCCGGTGCGGAGGGACGTGTATGTATCCGGCAAAAAAAATCTCATGAATGATATGTTATCCGGAGAGTTTGAGGAGGTGCGGAAATGGGAGTAAAACGATTGGAAAGCTATGTGTTGGGGGATATGAAGGCATTGTATTTCCTGGAGGAAGAAAAGCATCTGGTGGAGTTGATGCTTCTGCCGGAAGGAATGGAACCAGTGGAATGGAGTAAGAAACATCAGGAGATCGATTCCCTGATCCAGCTGAAACTGGAGGGGGACGTTTACGCCGGTCCGTATGCCGGCGGAAAGACTATGCGTCAGAACGGCAGCGTACAGAAAATGAAATTTGAACGGCAGAAGGTGACGGCGGATCCGTTCCGTACGGAGATCATTACCTGCTGCAGAGATGACCGGGGATATGAGGCGGAGCATCACCTGGTCTGGGAGAACGGGGCGAAAGCGCTGGAATCCTTTGTGATCTTCCGGAACAGGAGTGAGTCTGTCTGCAGTCTTGAAATGCTGGAGAGTTTTTCCATCGGCGGCATCACGCCGTTCGCGGAGGAAGATGCGCCGGATCATCTGGTTCTTCACCGGCTGCGTTCCGACTGGAGTATGGAGGGACGGCTGGAAAGCGAGCCGTTTGAAGCATTGAATCTGGAACCTTCCTGGGCACATCACGGCGTCCGATGTGAACGGTTCGGACAGACAGGATCAATGGCAGTCAATCATTTCTTTCCGTGGGTGATGGCAGAGGACAGGGTCAGCGGCGTACTCTGGGGCGCGATGATCGCCCACAACGCGTCCTGGCAGATGGAAGTTTACCGGAAGGACGACAGCGCGTCTCTGTCCGGCGGACTGGCGGATTACGATTTCGGACACTGGAAGAAGGAACTGATCCCGGGCGAAGATTTCCGCACGCCGACGGCGATCCTGACCGTGGCCCGCGGAGATGTGGACAGTGTCTCTCAGAGAATGACCGGGGCGATGGACGGCGCCTGTGAAGAAGGTCCGGAGAGCGAGCAGGAACTGCCGGTGATGTTCAACGAATATTGTACAACCTGGGGCTGTCCTTCCCATGAGAACATTATGCAGATCCTGGACAGAGTGAAAGGAAAAGGACTGAAGTATTTTGTCATCGACTGCGGCTGGTTTAAACGGGAGGGGATTCCATGGGATGTCTCCATGGGTGATTATGAGATTTCTCCGGAACTGTTTCCGGAAGGTCTGGATAAGACCGCAGCGGCGATCCGGGAGGCCGGCATGGTCCCGGGGATCTGGTTCGAGATCGACAATGTGGGATGTGCGGCTGACGCTTGGAATGACACCGAGCATCTGCTTCACAGAAACGGCAGCGTACTTGAGACTGCCTGCCGCCGGTTCTGGGATATGACGGATCCGTGGGTGGAGGAATATCTGACGGAGCGGGTGATCGGTACTCTAAAAACCTGCGGGTTTGGATATATGAAAATGGATTACAACGACACCATCGGGATTGGATGCGACGGCGCGGAGTCCCTGGGCGAAGGTCTGCGGCAGAATATGGAGGCGTCCCGAAGATTCATCGAGAAAGTGAAGGAGGAAATTCCCGGGATCGTCCTGGAAAACTGCGCGTCCGGCGGAAGTAAAATGGAGCCGCTGATGATGGGGCTGTGCAGTATGGCTTCCTTCTCCGACGCCCATGAATGTCCGGAAATTCCGGTGATCGCAGCGAATCTCCATCGGGCGATCCTTCCCCGTCAGAGCCAGATCTGGGCAGTGATCCGCGAGAGTGATTCCTGCCGGCGGATCGCCTATTCCGTGGCAGCCACTTTCCTCGGGCGTATGTGTCTGTCCGGCGATGTCCTGAATCTGACGTCGGAACAATGGAGGGTGATCGAGGACGGAATCGCTTTTTATCGAGAGATTGCTCCGGTGATCCGCCATGGGGCCACAACGTTTTTCGGAACGGAGCAGAGGAGCTGGCGTCATCTGAAGGGATGGCAGGGGATCCTGCGGATGAACGGAGCGGAAGGATATGCGGTTTTTCATACGTTCGGCGGAGAGCAAAACAGAGGATCCGATGCGGAACCGGCAGAGGAACCGTATGTGAAACTGCCGGAAGGCTGCGGATTTACCGTGACAGAAAGTTATTCTGATGATACGCCGGAGTTTGAGATCCGTGACGGGAAGCTGCTCTGGCATACGAACGAAAACTGGAAGGCTGCAGCAGTGAAGATTCATGCAGAAGAAATCCGGCAAATATAAATGTCGAGGTGAAAGAAATCCGGGATCAGGTAGTGATCGCGACCAAAATAGGAGTCCGGCACAATGCAGACCGTTCTCTGCGGCTGGACAGCAGCCTGGAGACTATCCGGAAAAGTGTTAAGGGCAGCCGGAAGAAGCTTGGAATCGAATACATTGACCTGTATTATCAGTACCGGATCGGAAGGCGGGGCGTCTGTTCCCGTCTTCTTTTGTTTGCGGTTGCTTTTTATATTTCCTCTTGCGTTTTTTTGTAGAGTGTGGTATTCTATAACCAGTTTCGGAAACGTTACCGATACCGTTACCAGTATCGTTTCCGAAACGAAAAATAAAAAAGGAGAATCATTGCCATGAGAGCCAGCGGAATTTTACTTCCCGTCGCATCCCTTCCCTCACGATACGGGATCGGGTGTTTTTCCAAAGAAGCTTACACTTTTGTAGACAATCTGAAAAAAGCAGGCCAGAAATACTGGCAGATTCTTCCCCTGGGACCTACCGGTTACGGGGATTCCCCGTACCAGTCCTTTTCCACTTA
>DXEK01000019.1 GCA_019115005.1 Candidatus Fusicatenibacter merdavium
TCCGGACGAGATCGGAAAGCTGACGAACAGTTTTCAGGAGATGATTGAAAAGCTGAACCAGCTGATCACAGAAAATTATCAGAACAAAATCACGCTGAAAGAGACCCAGCTGCTCGCACTGCAGGCACAGATCCATCCGCATTTTCTTTATAATTGTCTGTCCCTGATCAACAGCAAGGCGCTGATAAATCATCAACCGGAGATCAGCGAGATGGCACAGCTTCTCTCCACTTTTTACCGGACTTCTCTCAACAGAGGACAGTCCGAGACGCTGCTCACCGACGAAATAAAAAATGTACAGTCCTATATAAAAATCCAGCTATTGCTGAACGATAACTCTTTCCGTGTTGTTTACCAGATCGACCCGCAGCTCCCTGATCAGAAAATTCCCAATCTTCTGCTTCAGCCACTGGTGGAAAATGCCATTGTCCACGGGATTCTTCCAAACAAAGCAAAGCATGGGACCCTGTACCTTACCATCACGCGGGTCAACGACCAGATCCATTTTATCATCATGGACAATGGCCTGGGCATACCAAAGGAAAAAATTCCGTCGCTGACACAGACACAGTCCGACGGCTACGGCCTGAAGAACGTACAGGAACGGCTGAAACTTACCTATGGAGAAGAATACGGACTGACCATCAACAGTATTGTCAATGAGAGTACGATGGTCACCTTCACGATCCCGATCCGCCCGGCATGATTCTGAAAATACAACCAGCAGCCCCGGACAGATGCCAAATGATGCATGGCATCTGTCCGGGGCTGCTGGTTACACAGTACTCTGAACCGTACTTTATAACTTTCTTTACCGGTTCACCGGTTCCTGCAGAAGGCGGCTCATCAGTTCCCAGCCCTTTTCCACCCGGTTTCCCGAGGCCTCCGCAGTCCGTTCACTGTAAAGCCAGCTGTTATCCTGCGGCTGGGTACTGTCGTAGAGAAGATATGGCACCGGTTCCGCCACGTGGGTGCGCAGCCGCACCGGGGTCGGATGATCCGGAAGGAGCAGCAGGCGGTAGGGGACGCCGGACGCATCCATCCGGCGGGTCAGCGGTCCCAGGACCATCCGGTCAATGTTCTCGATCGCCTGTACCTTCCGCTCTGCGCTTCCCTGGTGCCCCATCTCATCCGGGGCCTCCACATGAATATAGGCAAAATCATAATCATCATTCAGCAATGCATCCACCGCCGCCTGAGCTTTTCCCTCGTAATTGGTATCCAGGCCGCCGTTGGCTCCCGGCACCCGGGCGCAGTCCATCCCCGCGCCGATGGCGATCCCTTTCAGAAGGTCCACTGCGGAGATCATGATCCCCTTCTTTCCGAATTTTTCCCGGAAGTCTGAGAGCGCGGGGCGGGTTCCGGCGCCCCAGAACCAAAAACTGTTGGCCGGATTCTTTCCCTGACGTTTCCGCTCCAGGTTCAGAGGATGATCTTTCAGGATCTCGTAGCTGATCTCCTGCATCTGCAGGAGCAGCGGATCCGAGGGAAGCCACTCTCCGATCTTCTTTTCCAGAATATCATGGGGCGGGGTCAGCTCCGGCTTTCTTCCGTCTTTCCAGATCATGCAGTGGCGGTAGCTGGTTCCCACATAAAACCGGCAATCGGGAACATGCAGCCGGTCTGTGACGGCTTTCAGGAGAACCGCCGCGTCCTCCGTGCTGATCTCTCCGGAACTGTGATCCAAAATCGTCTGCTCACTGTAAGGCGCATCCTCCTCCGTCAGTGTCACGAGATTACAACGGAAAGCGATATCGCCGTCCGCCATCTCCGCACCGATGCTCAGCGCTTCCAACGGGGAACGGCCGGTGTAATACTGCCTGGGATCGTAGCCGAGGACCGCGAGATTCGCCGTGTCACTGCCCGGCGCCATTCCCTCCGGTATCGTGTTGGTCATGCCGATTTCCGACCGGACAGCCAGCCGGTCCATCTGGGGCGTCTTGGCATATTCCAGCGGCGTCTTTCCGTTCAACTCCGCGATCGGTTCATCCGCCATCCCGTCTGCAAGTACCACTATATACTTCATACCCTTCCCTCCTGTCAGAAGTTCTGTCTCAGATTCTCGCGCGGATCCTGCTGAGGATTCCATCAATCTGTTCCGCACGCTCCCGGAAGGAACGCTCGGTGATCATCCCTGTCACGAATGCGAATTCGTCCGGCAGTCCCGGTACCGTGACGATATCCACCGGCCCGAACAGTTTCTCCACCTCTTCTTTCCGCTGAGCAGGTGTCCCGCTGACGCGGACGAAGAAACGGTTTCTCACCTCATCGACATTCATCAGTTCCAGTCTGTGGTTGCTCCAGTTGACCATCACATTTCTGTGAAGATGTTTTGCACAGTCCACTACATCCGAGACCACCGCGCTCGCTGTCGGCAGCTTGCCCGCGCCGCTTCCGTAGAACATCGCATCCCCCAATACATTTCCATGAATAAAGATCGCGTTAAACACTCCGTTGACACTGTACAGAGGACTCTTCTTGCTGATCATCACCGGGCATACCATCGCGTAAAATCCCGCTTCCATTTTCCGGCTGGTAGCCAGAAGCTTGATACTGGTTCCCATCGCGACGGCATATTTGATATCTGCAGCAGTGATCTTCGTGATCCCCTCCGTATAGATATCCTCGTAGCGCACATGATTGCCGTAGGCAAGAGATGAGAGGATCGCGATCTTCCGGCAGGCGTCATAGCCTTCCACATCCGCCTCCGGATTGCGCTCCGCGTAGCCGTAATTCTGGGCTTCTTTCAACGCCTCGTCGAATTCGGAGCCGTCGCTGGCCATCTTCGTCAGAATATAGTTGGTCGTTCCGTTCAGAATTCCCGTCACCTCATCGATCTCGTCCGCTGTCAGAGAGGAATTCAGCGGCCGGATGATCGGAATTCCGCCGCCGCAGCTTGCCTCGAACAGATAGTTGATATTTTTCTGTCGTGCCAGTTCCAGAAGTTCCACACCGTGTTCCGCCACCAGTTCCTTGTTGGAGGTACACACGCTCTTTCCGGCTTCCAGCGCACGCTTCGTAAACGTATAGGCCGGCTCCAGTCCGCCCATCACTTCCACGATAATCGCCACTTCCGGATCATTGATGATCGTCTCAAAATCATGAACCAGGATCTCCTGAACCGGATCTCCCGGAAAATCTCTCAGATCCAGCACATATTTGATGTTGATCTCGTCTCCCGCTTTTCTGTTGATACTCTCATGGTTAGTATCGATAACCTCTACGACTCCTGAACCCACTGTACCGTAACCCAGAACTGCAATCTGAACCATTTTTCGTTTCCTCCTCTATTCCCAGACGTCCCTCCCTTTCCGGGGCATCCCATATAACAATCCAGCGATCCCAACTGTTACAGTTTCGCTGCTGATACCGCCTGGCCTTTTTCTTTATAATATCTTTGATGTTTTACTGAGACTGCTGGCCGAGTATTTTAAAATAATGGACGCCCGGCAAGCTCTCGATCTCTTCCACCATCGACGAAGCATCCCCGTCGTCACTGGCTATATCCACACTGATCGTCAGAGACGCGACTCCATTCAGAGGAATCGACTGGTGGATCGTAAGAATATTTCCGTGACATGCCGCAATCTGCTTCAGCACATCAGACAAAAGGCCAGGCGCATCATCCATCTGAAGCAGAAAGGTGATGGTCTTGCCTTTTGCGTTGTCATGAAAAGGAAAAATATCTTCCTTATATTTATAAAAAGAACTTCTGCTGATCCCCGCCCGCTCTGTCGCTTCCTGGACGGTAAGATTTCCGGTTTCCATAAGTTTTTTTGCCTCGATCACTTTCAGAAGCACTTCAGGAACGGCTTTCTCTTTCAGAACATAATACTTTGTCTTTCCTGTACTCATTGTTTTCTCCTATTTGCTTTCTCTGTCCGGCATCCGTGATCCGCAGGTATCCTGCGCTGTCTCTGCCTTCGAAAATTCTTTCTGAGAAATACATTTGTTTTTACTAGAAAGATAGTAGCATATTCTGTGTGGATGTTCAAGTAAAAAATATCAGGTACCGTTCGGCCGGCTGAACGGCTGCAATCTCAAAAGCCCCTTCCGCCTCCGCCGTGGCTTCTTCCGCTGGAAGAGGTATGAACGCTGCTTCCTCCGCCGGAACCCGGCGGAGGATTGTTGACGATCTTCCGGGAGGTCACGCGGCGGTTGATCAGCGTATCACGCTGCCTGTCCAGTTTCATTCCGCCGACGCGGCCGTATCCGCGCATATCCGACTTCACCTTCTTCCGGTAGGAATGACGGACGCCGAAAAAGACAAGGCAGAACGCCGCAAGACCGACGGCTCCGGCCAATACCAACTCAACGCCAGTGATCCGCCGGTAACGGGTCACCCTGCCGTTTTCATCCACCAGGTAATCCCCGCTGGAAATTCCCTGCTCGATCGCCAGCTCCACATGATCCGCCGCTTCTTCAAAGGCGCCTGCGTAATCCCCCACTGTGGCCTCTTCATACATATCGTCCAACAGACGGTCGATCTCCTGATCGGACAGATAGTACCTCATGATGCCCGCAGTGGAGATCCACAGTTCCCTCTCGCCGATATCGATCAGGACCAGCACGCCGTTTTCATCTTTTTTCTCCGGATAAATATCATCGTAGAAATCGTCCGCATACTCCATCTGACTCTTCCCCTGTGTATCTTCCGTCGTCACCATCAGGATATGTATCTGGCTCTGTGTCTCGATCTGCTGACACCTCTGTTCCAGCTGTTCCGACTCGCTGCCGCTGAGCAGTCCCGCCTCGTCGTAGATATGGACCATACCGTCTGTTTCCGCTGCCGCGGCAGTTCTCTCCTGCGCATATGCAGCCGCCGGAAAGAACAGAAACAGGACAAGCGCCAGCAGAATGGCGGTGCCTCCCGGCCGCTTTTTTATACCGTCAGACCTCATCATAAAAAATATCCTCCCATAAGCGCCAGAAGAAATACAACGAGTCCGCAGAGCACCGATACCAGCAGCAGTTTTCCGTCCGCGACAGGAAAGTCACCGCTGATCTTACCGCTCTGGCCATTCATTGCGTAGTAATAAATCTTCTGATCCTTTCCCCGGTACGTCACAGTCCAGACCGGGAGCATGACATAGGACCACTGTTCGCGGTTGACATGAACGTTCAGTTCTGCGCCGGTCAGGGACATATAGTCTCCCGCCGTCGCACGCAGCTCATTCTCGATCATCTGATCCCTCTGAGTCCACATTTCATTTTCAAAGACATCCCGCTCCATATCTCTTTTTTCCGCCAGAAATCCGGACAGATATCCCATGGAAAACGGCTGAAGTTCGTCGATCCCGTATGGCTGTACGCTCTCGATCAGATCCCTGTCCGCTTTCTGCAGAGCATTGTGGGCAAGTCCTTCCAGTTCCACCTGCCCGCCGCGTTCTACATCGAAAATGCTGGTTTCCGTGTATTCCATATCGCCGGCTCTCCAGACACGGGTACGGGTTCCCCTCGCCCGATAATCCGCGTCAAAGGAACCGCCATACAGCCAATACGGAAAATAGACGCCGGAAACCTTTTCAATCTGCGCTTTGGAATAGAAGTCTTTCGGGATGAAGATCTTCTTTTTTACATCCTTCAGAAAACGGCTGACTGCCTCCTCACGGCTGATGGCAAACGGCAGGATCTTTTCCGGCAGATACTTTCCGGAAACCCGTCCGGAAAGTACCACAGGGCTGTGGCAATAAAAACAGAACGTCGCAGCCGTTGTCCCGTCCGTCAGCAATTCCGCGCCGCAGTTCGGGCAGACGTAAGCGACAGCTCCGGAATCCTCTGTTTCCTTCTGTGCCTTTGCACCGGAAGACGCCTCCTGAGCTTTCGGATTTGCCTGCTCCGCCTCAGCGGCGGTAAATTCAGAAAGGCAGTAACCGCATTTATATTTTTGTGTCTCAGGGTCAAAGACCAGTTCACCCCCGCAGTTGGGGCATTTGTAAGAAATTACCGCCATATCATTCTACCTCACTGGCGCGGCTTTCCGCAGTTCGAGCAGAAATTTCCGGTGTTCATCGTCCCACAGCTGCAGGTCCACGCCGCCGACGGACGGGGCTTTCCGCAATTCGTGCAGAAATTCCCGGTATTCTGTGCACCGCAGCTGCAGACCCACGCGCCTGCCGCTCCGGCCGGTTCCCGGCTGTTCTGCATCTGCTGCGCGTTGGCCGCCGACGCTGCGCCCAGGATATTCGCGCCGCTCTGCATTCCCATGCCGAATCCCATAAATCCGGCCATGGAACCGTTCGGGTTGGAGGCAGCCGCTTCCATCGCACGGCCTGCGGCGCCCTGCAGATATCCTTCCCGGATCGTCGGATCCTGCAGCATTGCGCCCTGATTTCTCATATGGATCAGCTTCTGGGACTCCTCATCGTAGGAAATGCTGGCGATCGCCACCGACTGCACTTCCATTCCCCTGCGCGCTTTCCAGTTCTCATCCAGCGCATCCGCCATATATCTGGAAAGTTCCGTACTCTTTGACGCCACATAGGAGATCCGGATCCCGTCCGCAGACATCCGGTTGATCGCTACCTGAATCCCTTCGAGGAATTCGTTGAGAAACTGTTCATTGATATCCTGAACTTCCACACGCTCCGCGTTTTTCGGAACCGCCTCCGCGTAAAACAGCAAAGGATCCACAATGCAGATCGAGTAGGTTCCATGGGCCCGCAGAAACAGTTCTGCGTTATAAAAACTGTCAAAATAATTTACCGGATTTCTCGTTCCGAAGCGGATCCCTGTGATCTCCTGCAGATTGATATAATACACCTTCTGCGACTGCGGGGTCCCTCCTCCGAAACGGAAGCGGTTAAAAGTATCTCTCAGAGCATCCCCGAACTGTCCGCTGAACATCGACGGCTGTGCGAAATCCTCGACGGTATAGTACCCGGGTTCCGCGGTGTAGTCCACGATCTTTCCGCCATCTGTCAGGATCATGAACTGATTCTCATACACATGGATCACAGAACCGTTGGAAAGGACATCCGGGCTTCCTTTCTTTTCCCGTCCCTTACGCATCACAACGCCTCTGGTACACACGGTCTGCGCGTCCATTTCATACGGTTCCACCACTTCCAGCCACTGATCTTCCAGACTGCCTTTTACTGTCGACACTGCTGCTCTAATAATTCCCATAATCCATTCCTCCAGTCCTGCCCTTCGGCGTTGTATGAGATAAGCCGCCTGATGGCCTGCTCCGCTGCATGTTCGCAGTCCGCTGGCATCAGGCGGCTTTCCCGTTAAAACCTTTTTACTGTTCCTGCGTTTGTTTGTTTCCGAGAGCGATCCACTTCAGATATGCATTGATAAACAGATCAATGCCGCCGTCCAGAACCGCATCCACATTTCCTGTCTCGGCGTTAGTCCTGTGATCCTTGACCATCGTGTACGGCTGCATGACATAAGAACGGATCTGGTTGCCCCAGCCGATCTCCGTCACCTCGCCGCGGATACCGGAAAGTTTTTCCTCCTGCTCCTGCTGCTTCAGCATGTACAGCTTCGCCCGCAGCATCTGCATCGCCTTATCTTTGTTCTGGAACTGGGAACGTTCATTCTGACACGTTACCACGATCCCGGTCGGGATATGGGTGATACGGATCGCCGAAGAGGTCTTGTTAATGTGCTGTCCGCCGGCGCCGCTGGAACGATACGTATCGATCCTCAGATCCTCGTCGCGGATGTCCACTTCGATCTCTTTATCGATATCCGGCATGACGTCGCAGGACACAAAAGATGTCTGCCGCTTGCCTGCCGCATTGAACGGGGAGATCCGAACCAGACGGTGTACGCCTTTTTCGGACTTGAGATAACCGTAAGCATTCAGCCCGTTGACCTGGAACGTCACGGATTTCACACCGGCTTCCTCACCTTCCAGGAAATCCAGTTCCTCCAGGGTAAACCCCTTGCGCTCGGCCCAGCGGGTATACATCCGGTACAGCATTCCGCACCAGTCGCAGGCTTCCGTTCCGCCCGCTCCCGCGTTTAGCTTGATGATCGCATTGTTCGCATCAAACTCTCCGGACAGGAGGGTCTTGATGCGGATCGCCTCAAAATCCTCTTTAAATGTATCCAGCATTTCCTGGATTTCCGGGATCACAGACGGGTCGTTTTCCTCATATCCCATCTCGATCAGCGTTTCCATATCCTCCTTAGCGGATACAAGCCGCTGGTAAGTGTCCCGGTCATCCTTCATGCTGCTCAACTGTTTCATCAATTCCTGCGCCTCTTCCGGGCGGTCCCAGAAATCCGGTTCCTCCATACGGCGCTCTAATTCTTCGATCCTGCGCTCTTTATTAGCGAGGTCAAAGTGAATCCCTCACTTCCACTAATGGTTCATCGAATGTGCTCAATTCACTCTTGAACTGGTCTAATTCAACCACAGCTTCACCTGCTTTCTTTTTGTATTTTTCCTATCCATCATACCATCTGAGAGAAAGTTATGCAACTTTTTTATCCGTCCGCAGCCGCACAAAAGTTACAGTTCATCCAGCTGAACTGTAACCGGCATCCGGCCATGGAGAATCGCTTCGCGATGGGCTGGATGCCCACAGGCACTATGTTTTCACACGGTCTGCGCAGTATCAGAAGATCACACCACTTTCCGGCCATGACACTGTTTGTATTTCTTTCCGCTTCCGCACGGGCAGGGATCGTTCGGATAAATCTTCTTTTCTGTCCGCTGTTTCGGCTTCTTCGGGCCGCTGTCATCCTTGTTGGTCCCGGTCACCTGAGCCACCTGCTCACGCTCTACCTTCTGCTCAATGCGCACATGGTACAGCAGACGCAGAGTATCCTGCTGGATCGAAGCCAGCATCTCGTTGAACATATCGTAAGCGGCCATCTTGTACTCGACCTTCGGATTTCTCTGTCCGTAAGCCTGCAGGCCGATCCCTTCCCGCAGCTGATCCATATCGTCGATGTGATCCATCCACTTCTGGTCGATGACCTTCAGCAGGATCACACGCTCCAGTTCACGGATCTGTTCCACTTCCGGGAATTCCGCTTCTTTTTCCTCATACAGCTTGACAGCTTCTTCCTTCAAATGCTGTTTCAGCTGGTTTTTGCTCATCTTCAGCACATTCTCGCGCTGGATCACCTTCACCGGAATGATCGGGATCAGGACTTCGTTCAGTTCCGCCAGATCCCAGTCCGCCGGGTCAGCATTCTCCCCGATACACATATCCACCACACTGTCGATCGTATCGGTGATCATCTTGAAAATGGAATCCCGCATGCTCTCTCCGTCCAGCACACGGCGGCGTTCTTTGTAAATAATCTCACGCTGCTCGTTGTTGACCTGGTCGTACTCCAGCAGATTTTTACGGATTCCGTAGTTATTTCCCTCGATCTTTTTCTGAGCTTTCTCGATCGCGGAGGAAAGCATTTTGTGCTCGATCTGCTCATTTTCCGGCACTCCGAGGGACTTGAATACATTCATCAGCTTCTCAGAACCGAACAGACGCATCAAATCGTCTTCCAGAGAGATATAGAACCGAGACTCTCCGGGATCTCCCTGACGTCCGGAACGACCGCGCAGCTGGTTATCGATCCGTCGGGATTCATGGCGTTCCGTACCGATGATCTTCAGACCGCCGGCTTCTCTCGCCACATCGTCCAGCTTGATATCCGTACCACGGCCGGCCATGTTGGTGGCAATGGTCACCGCTCCCGCCTCTCCGGCATGAGCCACGATCTCCGCCTCCAGTTCATGGAACTTCGCGTTCAGGACCTGGTGAGGAATCCCCTCTTTTTTCAGCATCCGGCTGAGCAGTTCCGACGTCTCGATCGTCACGGTACCCACCAGCACCGGCTGTTTCTTCGCGTGAGCTTCCTTGACCGCCTCGACCACCGCGTGGAATTTCTCCTTTTTGGTCATATACACCGCATCCTCGAGATCCTTACGGATTACCGGACGGTTCGTCGGGATTTCGATAACATCCATTCCATAGATGTCACGAAACTCCTGCTCCTCGGTCAGCGCGGTACCGGTCATACCGGCTTTCTTTTCATATTTGTTAAAAAAGTTCTGGAAGGTGATCGTCGCCAGCGTTTTGCTCTCTCTGCGCACTTTCACATGCTCCTTGGCCTCGATCGCCTGATGCAGGCCGTCGGAATAACGACGGCCCGGCATGATACGTCCGGTAAATTCGTCGACAATCAGTACCTCGTCGTCTTTCACAACGTAATCCTTGTCGCGGAACATCAGGTAATTCGCCCGCAGTGCGAGGATGATATTGTGCTGGATCTCCATGTTCTCCGGATCGGAAAGGTTTTCAATATGGAAGAAATTCTCGACTTTATGAACGCCCTGCTCGGTCAGGGTGACGATCTTGTCTTTTTCGTTGACGATAAAGTCTCCGGTCTCCTCGATCTCTTCCCCCATGATCGCCGTTATCTTGGTCATCTCGCCGCTGGCTTCGCCGCGCTGCATCTGATGCGCCAGGATGTCGCAGGTCTCATAGAGCTTTGTGGATTTGCCGCTCTGTCCGGAAATGATCAAAGGCGTACGCGCCTCGTCGATCAGGACAGAGTCGACCTCGTCAATGATACAGTAGCACAGATCTCTCTGCACCAGCTGCTCTTTATAGATCACCATGTTATCACGAAGGTAGTCGAATCCCAGTTCATTATTGGTAATATAGGTGATGTCGCAGGCATACTGCTTGCGACGCTCATCGTTTTTCATATCATTCAGAACCACGCCCACGGTAAGGCCCAGGAACTCGTGAACCTTTCCCATCCACTCCGCGTCACGGTTCGCCAGGTAATCGTTGACCGTGACAATGTGTACTCCGCGTCCCGTCAGCGCATTCAGATAGGCCGGAAGGGTGGAAACCAGAGTCTTTCCTTCACCGGTTTTCATCTCGGCGATACGGCCCTGATGAAGAATGATACCGCCGATCAGCTGTACCCGGTAATGCTCCATTCCGAGAACACGTTTGGCAGCCTCACGTACCGTTGCAAAGGCCTCCGGCAGAAGAGAATCGAGCGTCTCTCCTTTCTCATACCGTTCCTTGTATTCTTTTGTCTTTGCCCGAAGCTCTTCGTCGGTAAGCTTCTGCATATCCGGACGCAGGGCTTCGATCTTATCTACGATCGGCGTGATCCGCTTCAGTTCGCGGGAACTGTGGGTGCCGAAAAGCTTTTCCGCTACTTTCATGTGTATACACTCCTAAATGTTCTATATGCGTTTTTCAACAGACTGACATCGGAACCGTTCCGTTTACTGAACAGTTACCGATTTTTACATACTTTATCATTCTACCACCTTTTAGGCAATTAAACAATGAATTTTTCGTGAATAAAATGAGCGGATTTGAGGTGTTTTCAGGATTGCGGGAGCACGAGGTGCGGAGCAATTCGTGTCTCATGCCCATTTGTCGGACAACTCAAAAACTATATCTGGTTACAGTTCAGCCCGCTGAACTGTAACCGGCGTCCGGAGTGTACTTCATAATGTAACGGGTTCCTCCCGCCTCGGCAATAATCTCAAAGCCGAGTTTCCGGTAAAGTGATACGGCCCTGCGGTTCTTTTTGAAGACATAAAGGACGACCGGAACAGTGGATTCCCTGCAGCATTTCTGCAAGACCGCGGTTCCGATCCCCTTGCCGCGGTATTCCGGGAAAAAGTAGAGATCGTCGATCTCCATACAGCTTTTGTCCTCATAGTATTCCTGGAAGCAGTAGTATCCTGCTTTCTGCCCGTCCGCGAAGATGCACCGATAGTCGGAAATACCGCCGCTGATCTTCCGGCGGCCCCACAGGAGAACTTTTTCATAATCAATATTTTCGACGTCTTCATATCGGTCGATCAGATCTTTGTAAAACGTATAAATGGTTTCAATGTCACTGTCCTGTGCCGGTCGGTATTCCAGTTTCATAAGGTTCCTCCTTTCCATGCAAAAACCCCGCAGCAGACTGCGGGGCATCAGAGACGCGGTCTTATCGCCAGATCGTGATCTCTTTCTTTTTCTTTTTCTTTCTGGACGCCATAGCCAGAGTTCCGATCCTGTGAGGACGATACAGGAGCATATAGCTTCCCACGTTCATAACCAGCGCGCAGCATACGTCGGAGACGGAATGCTGTTTCAGGAACATCGTCGCCAGCACGATGGAAACTGCCAGCGCAACGGTACCGTAACGGACCGCCGGATGTTTCTGAAGCTTCTGGCAGGTCATGAAAGCGATCGCCACCGCCACGGAATTGTATACGTGGATGCTCGGGAAGACATTGGTCGGAGTATCGATGGAGTACAGGTACTGTACCATCTGTGTGAAGATGTTGTCGTTGGCAAATGTCTCCGGCCGAAGATCCTGGCCATTCGGATAAATGTATGAGATGATCAGGAACAGGGTCATTCCGATCCCCAGGTTGAATACCAGCTGATAGTACTCTTTCAGATTTTTGTTGAAGAATCCGAAATAGACCAGCGCAGCTGCGATAAACACAAACCACAGGAAGTACGGGATAATGAAATATTCGCAGAATGGAATGAGATCATCCAGCGGCATATGAACGATATGATAATTCTTCGTCACTTTATTTTCCAGCCAGAAGAATCCCAGCAGATAAAATATCGCGTATGCAGGAATAACTAAAATATGTTTGTAACGTTTGAGAAGTTTCATTTCCATTTCACCTCTTTTTCTATGTCTATCCTTCTTCGCTTTTTGTCCGGATATTCGCCGCTTGGCAGGCAGGAACCATGCCGCTCACTACCCTCTGCCGGCCCGTATCGGACGTCTGTTTTCTTTAACTGCTGTTAGTATAACACACCGAAAATCCAAGTCAATGACCTTTCTTTCATTTTAAGAAAACCTTCATTTTATTCTTTTTTCTTCTGACGAATCTAAAAAAATCTTAAGAAACTTTTTTATACTTTTTCTCCGGCAGAAAGCCGTCAAAGATCACCGTATCAAACTTATGGCTGCACTGTTTATAGTCTGGCTGATTCTGTATGGTCCAGGCAAACAGCGGCGCCCGAAACAGTTTCTTTTGCAGTCTCAGTCCCAGTTTATTGGCATGCCGGTAATTATATGCTATAAAATCCGGACGTCCCACCCAATTGAGCATCAGCCGTGCCGCCAGGAAACGCAGTACCACATTCACGCCGTCAGACTTTTTGAACCGGTCGGAAAGCTGCCCCCGGACGATCCCCGGACGATGGCGTTTATACCACCGAAGCGCAAGACTGTTGAATGATTCGATGCAGTATCTTCCGCGATAAGTCTTCAGTTCCCGGTTCAGGATCATACACGTTTTTGTATTATGCGTCGGAAGCTTTATTTCGATCAGAAGCGGCACTTTTCCGGCGACAATCTGCAGAACCTCACGGAATTCCGGGATCTCAAACTCCGTGTCTTTCAAATGCAGCTGTTTCAGTTCCGCGAGGGTGTAGGAACAAATCCTCCCCTCTCTGCCGCACATACGGTTCAGCGTGTCGTCATGGAAAACGACGAGCCGGTTGTCTTTCGTCAGCTGCACGTCCAATTCAATCGCATAGCCGGATTTCACCGCCCGCGCAAATGCCGGCAGAGAATTTTCCGGGATTCCTTTTTCTTCGCTCCAGAGTCCCCTGTGTGCATACATCCACCGGGTAAATTCCTCGCATTCCCGGCGGCGTCCCGTGCGGGGCGCAATGGAATAAATATAACTCAACACACAAAAAACTATCAGGCAGATGCCTATCAATATCAACATTTTCATTTTTTCCTCCTCCTGACGCACCTGCTGCGTCATCAAGGGAGATTTGGAAGTTTACTTCCAAACTTTCCTCTTCCTGACGCATTTACTGCGTCAATATGGCAGATATCCGGACAGAACCCGAAGCTGTTCCGGCTCTACTGTAACAGTCAGCTGCTCCTGCAGTCCGCCGGATTCACCGTCCATATGTACCGGAAGTCTTCTGTCCGTCTTCAGCATTGCAGTTCTGGCTCTGCAGATATGTACTTCGCGGAAACCGGTATGTTTTCCCAGAACCGCCAGGGGAAACAGCGCCAGCCGTTTCCATCGTGCCATACCCTCCACGATGATCCAGTCCATGTTTCCATCAGCCCAATCTGCATCGGGGCAGAATTTCACACCGCCTCCCTCACACTTCATATTCATTGCAGCGGCAAATAAAACCCTGCGAAACGTGATTTTTCTCCCGTTCTCCAGACGGAACTCCATAGGAAAATCCTGGAAAGAAAGCAGCTGGCGCAATGCGATCGCTATATAAGTCATTTTTCCAAGATGAAGAAAATTTAATACATTTTTTATCGGTGAAGACAACGCTTCGTGGCAGATGGATGCATCAAAGCCGATCCCGCTGCTGATCGCAAACCGGCGGATCTTTCCGCCTGTATGGACTCTCCCAACGTCAATGGCGACCGGCTTTCCCGTTCGGAGCAGCTCCGCCGCTTTCTCCGCGTCGGAGGGGATCTGAAGTCCACGGGCAAAATCATTGCCGGAACCGCTGGGAATGTAGCCCAGGGTCACTTTCTGGAGCTGGCGGATCCCGGTCACAACTTCATTTACCGTCCCGTCGCCGCCGATGACCACCAGGAGATCTTCCTCCTTCCAGACGCCGGGCGCTGTGATCGAGGAGGCGATCCTGCCCGCGTGTCCCCGGTAGCAGGTCCGGTATTCCTTAAACTTTACATTTTCCGCAAGAAATCTGCTGCGCAGTCCCTGCCAGATCCTGTTTCCGGCGCCGGACCGGGAGCCGGGATTGACGATCACATGGTACATCCTTCGTCTCCTCTTTCTGCTGTTCTTTTGCTCCCAATGATACTGCGGATCGCTCCGCATTTCATACTCCCGCAATCCTAAGGCACGTCGAGGCTGGCTGACGCCGGGTTTCGGATTCTTATGTGCTGGATTTGATGCGGTATTTTCTTGGAAGGCTATAAAAACATTCTATCAGTTTCAAAATGAAATAACAAGATGTCAAACTGTCGAAAAAGAAAGGGAGGATTGGTTACAGTTCAGACAGGTCTGCGCATTTACTGCGCAGACCGTGTGAAAACATAGTGCCTGTGGGCATCCAGCCCATCGCGAAGCGATTCTCAATGGCTGGATGCCGGTTACAGTTCAGCTGGCGGAACTGTAACGCGGATTGCAACAGTTCCGCTGGCGGAACTGTCACGGAGGATTCACCGGCCGATATTGACGCGGTCTGAAAAAATGATTAATATAAAACATGAAACTTTATGACTTCCAAATCAGAAATCAACAGAAACTGGGGAGGATTGATATGAAACTGAGCGCTGCTTTTATCTGTGATCAACTGAGTCTGCGGTTTCCTCTGGAGGTGCCAAGGGCGCTGTCTCTGAAGGCTGTACTGGAGTATCCGGCGATTCTTCCGAAGAACGGCCCTCTGGAGAATCAGCGGGTATATCTCTGCGACCCTGCAGATCTTGATCTTTTTTCACCGGACACACTTCCGCGGGAATGTCTTTTTCTGGTCAAAGGCAGACCTTCCCGGCCATTGGCGACGGAACATGCTCTGCTTCCGGAAGCTGCGGAGCTGTACAGTGTCTGCGCCGCTATACAGGAACTTTTTCACCGGTACAGTCAGTGGCAGGAAGATATGATGCAGGCGCGGCTGGAGGGTCATTCGATCCAGTACATGCTCAATGCCTCCCTGGAGATCTTCCACAATTCTCTGGCTCTGGTCAGTATGGATTTTTCCGTGCTGGCGTCCGCGTCCTCCCGCCCGAATGTGGTACAAGACACTTTGTTTCAGTCTTTCTCGGCTGCGCGCGTCCATCTGGACAATTTCCGGCGCAGTGATCTTTATTCACGCGTGGAGGGACAGGATCAGGTGTTTTATCTTCCCGCCGATGTCAGCGGCTGCACTTCTCTCTGCGCCAATATCCGGCAGCATAAGAAGACAACACATTGCCTTCTCCTTCTGGAGACCGACCGGCCGCTGAAAAAGAGCGAAGGGTTTCTCCTGGCATTTCTGGCTGCCTTGGTGGAACACGCTTTTACCCATGGGACAGTTCCCGGCGTTTCCTCCTCCCAGGCGCTGAGCGAAGTGCTGACCCGGGCGCTCAATGACAGGACCGCCGATTATCTTTCCGTCAGCCAGCGGCTGGACACCCTCGGATGGTCGGCAGAGCACGACTATTGCTGTGTGTTTCTCTCTCCCGACCCCTCGGAACCATCCCAGAAAGGAAGCGCCCAGCGTTCTGTCTGCAATTACCTGGAAAACATCCTGAAATCCGCCTGCGCTCTCGTTCTAAACGGCGATATCGTACTCTTTGTCAATCTGACCGCTTCTGAACTCACGATGGAGGAACTGAACGACCATCTGCTGCCGTTTCTGAAAGACAGTGAGAGGAACGCGGGTGTCTCCCGGAGAATGTCCGGACATCTGAACCTCCGCCGCCAGTATCTCCAGGCACGTATTGCCCTGAACACAGGCCGGAAACATTATCCGGAGCAATACCTTTATCCGTTCAATCAGATTTCTTTTCCGTATATTCTGGAGCAGTCCACCCGCCGTCTCCCCGGTTATATGATCTGCGACGAAAAGCTCTGGAAACTGAAAGAGCATGACGAAAAGACCGGGAGTGACTATATGCAGACCCTGCGCCTGTATCTGGATAACCACTGCAGTGTTGTCCAGACCGCCAGAGAACTCTCGATCCATCGCAGCACGCTTCTGTACCGTCTGGAAAAGATACGCGAGATCATCAACTTTTCTCTGGATGACCCGGAGCAGCTGCTCTATCTGCGGCTCTCGTTTTATTTCATCGAGATGGAAGAAGCGAAAAAAAATCCCTACCGTCAGTTCTAAACGGACGGCAGGGATTTCTCTTCACTCCGCAGCGGGCGGAGCGTCAGAATTCTCCTCAAAATGTTTTCTCTTAGGCTCGTCGTCGCCTTCTATCCGGATCAGGATGTCCTGCATTTTACCGTCGATCCTGCTGATAGCGTCGGCACAATCCTTTAATTCCGCAGCAATGGATTCCCCATGCTTCAGATTTTTCTTGTATCTCAGTTTATGATCCAGACTTGCCCAAAAATCCATCGCAATGGTCCGGAACTGTATCTCCACTCTGCGCATAATCTTTCCGCTGGAAAGAAAAACAGGCACTTCCACGATCAGGTGAAAGCTGCGGTAACCGTTGGGCTTCGGATGTTCTATGTAGTCTTTTTTCTGGATCAGGCGGATATCATCCTGCTCCAGAAGAAGATCTGCCAGTGTATAAATATCCTCCTGAAAAGAACAGATCACCCGCACGCCTGCGATATCCGAAAGCTCCCGGCGCATGTTTTCGATCGTCACCGGGAACCCCCGGCGCTTCATCTTTTCCAAAATGCTCACCGGCCGTTTGATCCTCGTCTTGATCGTCTCAAAAGGATTCCTGTCGTAAAGAAGCGCGAACTCATCATTCAGATTTCTCAGCTTCGTCGCGATTTCCTCCATCGCGCACCGGTATTCCATCATCATCTGCATAAACGGCTGAGTGATATTCTGCAGTTCCTCCAGCCGCAGCAGATCTTCCTCAAGGGGATTGTTTTTTTCCATCGTTATCCACACTCTCTTTTCCTTATTCGCTTATCCCAACGCCACATCCAGGATCATCATAAGCACAAAGCCGAACGCGAAGGCGATCGTCCCGACATTGGAATGTTCCCCTTCCACTGCTTCCGGCACCAGTTCCTCCACTACCACGTAAATCATCGCGCCTGCCGCGAATGCCAGCAGATACGGCAGCGCCGGAACCAGCCAGGCGGCCAGCAGGATCGTCACAAACGCTCCCACCGGTTCCACTGCGCCGGAAAGCATACCGTAGAAAAACGCATTTCTGCGCTTCGCCCCTGCGCTTTTCAGAGGCATAGAAATAATGGCACCTTCGGGAAAGTTCTGGATCGCGATACCGATCGAAAGCGCAAACGCGCCGGACAGGGTGATCTGGGCATTGTCCGTCATCATTCCAGCAAACACAACACCCACAGCCATTCCCTCCGGAATGTTGTGCAGCGTCACCGCCAGAACCAGCATCGTCGTCTTTTTCAATGCCGCATGAAGACCTTCCGGCTTTTCCTCATTGGCATGAAGATGTGGAACCAACCGGTCCAGCAGAAGCAGAAAACCGATCCCGAGCATAAATCCGGCAGCGGCCGGCACGAAAGCCAGCTTTCCCATCGGCTCTGACATTTCCATCGCCGGGATCAGCAGCGACCACACGGACGCCGCGACCATAACCCCGGC
>DXEK01000020.1 GCA_019115005.1 Candidatus Fusicatenibacter merdavium
GGGCTCCTACTATGAGAACAAGATTTACGAGTCTGATCCGTTCGCAAAACTGGATCAGGAAGGTGTTGGCCAGCTGGTTAAGATGGCAGCTGAGAAAGGCCGCAGCACCAACCCGAACCTGAAGATGGGAATCTGTGGAGAGCACGGCGGAGATCCGTCTTCTGTAGAGTTCTGCCACAAAGTAGGCCTGAACTATGTATCCTGCTCACCGTTCCGCGTGCCGATCGCACGTCTGGCTGCTGCGCAAGCTGCTATCAACAATAAATAATCAATCGCTTTACAGCGGATGAAATAGTATTCAAATGCAAGAATGCCCTGTCTCTGGTCTGGCTGGAGACAGGGCATTTTTTCCATACACTCAGCAATGTTTCATTTACATATTGACTTTTTCTGTTTTGAGTGATAAAGTTTTACTAAACTGATGAGAAAGAGCAAGTAGCTTCAGAAAAGCTTCGCAGAGAGTTGCAGATGGTGGGAGTGCGGCAGGTCGGATCTGAAGGGAATGGGCTTTCGAGGGCGAGTTGAAAAAGACAGTAGGCGAGCCGGAGAATTCACTCCGTTATCAAAAAAAGCATATGACAGTATGCATGAGTGGATGTAAGAATATTGCATCAAGCTGGGTGGCACCGCAGGAGTTTGAAAAAAGATCGACTCTTGTCCCTGCAGAAATGACTGTAAGGGACAGGAGTTTTTTTGTACCCTTCGTCATTGCCGCAGAATTTCTGTGGCGGAAGTTTTGGGGTTGTGAGGAAAGGAGATCTGGGATATGAAACTTGAAAATTATGAAGTCCATCTGCCGAACTATTCCATCGGAGATAAAATTTATGACAAGATCGGGCCGGTGTGTGAATCTTATGGAAAGAAGGTTCTTGTGATCGGAGGGAAAAAAGCGCTGGATGCAGCCTATGGTAAGATCAGACGGTATGTGGATCAGACGGACCTGGAGATTATCGGAAAGGAACTTTACGGAGAGAATTGTACCTATGCCACAGTGGAGAAACTTCGTGCGCTGCCTTCCTATCAGGAAGCGGACATGGTATTCGGAGTAGGCGGAGGCAAGGCGCTGGATACCGTGAAGTGTCTGTGCATCACAGATGACAAACCGGTGTTTGCGTTTCCGACGATTGCGTCCAACTGTGCCGCCTGCACGTCTGTTTCCATTATGTATCATGAGGACGGTACATTTCTGAAACCTCATTTCTTTGTCCGGCCGGTCATGCATTCGTTTATCGACACGGAAATCATTGCAAAGGCGCCGAGCAGGTATATATGGGCGGGAATCGGAGACACATATGCGAAATATTATGAGGCGGTCATCTCATCCAGAGGGGAACGTCTGGAACATTTTACGGCTCTTGGCGTTGCTGTCAGCCGGATGTGCCGCGACCCGCTTCTGGAGTATGGACCAAAAGCTTATGAAGATCACAAAAACGGATTGTGTACATATGAAGCAGAACAGGTAGTTCTGGCGATCATTGTGACCACGGGGATCGCCTCGATTTTTCTTACGAAGGACTTTACGCCCGACTATAACAGTGGTCTGGCGCATGCAATTTTTTACGCGCTGACTTCCTGCCCGATCATCGAAGAACGCCATCTTCATGGAGAGGTGGTAGGATTCGGTGTTCTGCTGGCTCTTCTTGTGGACCGGCAGTATGAAGAATTTGAAAAAATATATGAACTGAATAAGGCAGTCGGTCTTCCGGTTTCGTTGGAGGAGATTGAGATCACGGAGAAGGAGTGGGAAGAATGTATGAACCGCATTCCTGATATGTCGGATATCTCTCATTACCCGTACCGGGTAACGAGAGGTATGTTGGAAGAAGCGATGGACAGACTGAAAGAGAGAGTGAGAAACGATGACGAAAAATAGTAAATCGACAGGAATCATCCTCGGCGTGGCGTTCGTATGGTTTACGACACATTTCGGCGGCGGTTTTGCATCCGGCGCGCAGATATACAGCTATTTTGTCCGGTACGGGATCTGGTGCCTTGTGATGCCGGTGCTGGCGATGCTGTACAATACCGTATTTTTCGCTTACAGTCTGCGGTTTGCAAGAAAATATGAGGTTTACGATTACCGTTCTTACAACAATGCCTTTTACGGGAAATTTGCGCCGGTATTTTCGAATCTGTTTGAAATTCTGTATCTCTGTGTAATGTGTGTGGCTCCGGCAGTGGCGTTTGCCACTGGCGGTGCCACGCTGAGTGAATTGACCGGTCTGCCCTATCTTATGTGTACGTTTCTGATCGGTGTGTTCATTTTTCTTGTGGCTGTATTCGGAACAGATCTGGTACGCAAGGTGGCGACGCTCCTGTCCGTCTGTATTATCGCAGGTCTGCTGGTAGTATATCTGCCCAATATTATCGCTAATTTTTCCGGAGTGGAAGCCGCGGTGAAGAGTATGACTGCGGCGGATCTTTCACTGGGAGATGCATTGTACTCCGCATTTCTGTACGGCACTTTTCAATTGTCGAATATCGCTGTTTTTGTTCAGCACGCCAGATCTTTCGAAAATCCCGGAGATGCAGTGAAGAGTATGAGCGTAGGATTTGTGGTCAACGCTCTGATGATGCTTATGGTAGTAATCGGACTGATGACCGTCTACACGGATCCCGGCGCGGCGGGACAGAGTATTCCCACCCTGTTCATGGTTCAGAACGGCGTAGGAGCGGCATTTATGACGCCGCTGATTTCCATTCTGATCATTCTCGGTGCGGTTTCCACAGCGGTTAACATGGTTGCGGCAATGGTAAAACGAATCTGCAAAGAGAACGGTACGGAACAGACGGCAGGAGGTCTCCGAAAAGAGGCGGAGAAAAAACGATATCGGATCTCCGGAAAAGAGGCTGCCGCAGCGCTTGTCTGCTGTCTTGTTGATTTCGGGATCGCCCAGTTCGGACTTCTGACACTGATCCAGAAAGCGTATAGTGCGATCGCATATCTGGCGATCCCGGTGATTCTGATCCCGTATGTGATCCGTATGCTTGCAACCAGATTCGATACAAGATCAGATGTCCTATAGTTTGGGAAAAGATCCGGTTACGGTGTAAGTCTGTGAATGTCTCTTGGAAAGAGGGAAGCTCTCCGCACGTTATCCTGTTCCAGCAGACGGCTGGTCAGCCGTTCCAGTCCCATGCCGAGGCCGCCGTGGGGCGGCATGCCGTAGCGGTGGATCATCAGATAACTTTGAAAATGTTCCGGATTCATATGTCTCCGGAGCATTTTTTCAATCTGCTCCTGATAGCTGTGGATCCGCTGGCCGCCGGTTGTGATCTCCATTCCGCGGAACAGCAGGTCAAAACTCAGAGTTTCTTTCGGATGATCCGGATCTTCCATTGCGTAAAACGGACGTTTTGCCGAAGGGTAATGGGTAACAAAGACAAATTCGCTTCCGGTTTTCTCCCGGATCAGCCGGCAGAGCAGCTTTTCCTCCTCCGGAGAGAAATCCAGAGCGCTGTCTCCGCCCTCCGGGGGCTGTGTGCAGTCCCGGATAGTACCGTTTTGTCGGATGCGTTCTGCTTTGGGAGCAGAGATTCTGCCGGATTCTTCCCGCAGCAGTGCTTTTGCTTCTCCAAACTTCAGGCAGGGGATCTCTGTGATCTCAGGGATCCGGACGCGGAGAAGAGAGACAGCCTCCGGACATTGTTCGCTCACCGTTCCCATGGCCTTCTTAAGCATCTCTGTCTCCATTGCCATCAGATCCCGGAAGGATTCGATAAATCCCATCTCAAAATCAATTCCGGTATATTCATTGAGATGCCGGGAAATATCGTGCTTCTCGGCACGGAACACCGGACCGATCTCGAAGACACGCTCGTAGACGCCGACCATCATCTGCTTATAAAACTGGGGGCTCTGGGCAAGGTATGCTTCCCGGTTGAAATAATTCATCCGGAAAATGTTTGCTCCTCCTTCGGCTCCCTCCGATACGATCTTTGGTGTATGGATCTCCGTGAAATGGTTTGCTTGGAGAAAGCTTCGCATCCCGTCGGTCAATGCTTCCTGGATTTTGAAAATTGCCATTTCCCGCTGATTCCGCAGGGTGATCGGACGAAAATCCAGCAGTGTCTCCAGAGAAGTGTCCACACTCCGCCGGTTGATCACAACCGGACAGTGTTCTTCCGGCGCGG
Source organism: Candidatus Fusicatenibacter merdavium (assembly GCA_019115005.1). Classification (GTDB taxonomy): domain Bacteria; phylum Bacillota; class Clostridia; order Lachnospirales; family Lachnospiraceae; genus Fusicatenibacter; species Fusicatenibacter merdavium. Next base: position 4,135 of record DXEK01000020.1, read on the forward strand.
AGAGGATCTGTACTTCAAGCAGCTGCAGATCAAACCCGCTTCTGGAACGGCTTTCTTCCTTGACGTAGACGGCCGCCCTCACGCAGCATTTGTCCGTCAGCTCCTCCAGAGGAAAAGCGGCCTGTTCTTCCGAGTACACGCATTGGACGATCTGCCCGCAGGATCTGAGGAGGACAAAAGCAAAGCCGCTCATTCTGCGTATTTTATAGATGGTGCCGTGGATCGTTACGGTCTGTCCGATCAGTTTTTTCAGTTCCCATATCTACACGTCTTCCGGAGAATATTTCCTGTTTACAGTCCCGGTTTTTGTTATTGTAGTCATGTTTAAATCTCCCTTTCGCTCTGATGAATTTCTGCAACAGATCCGTCTTCCGAACTGTTACCGACGTTTAGAATTTTTATGATGTCACAGTTTCATCCATCAGGGCATCGTCTGCATGTCCCATAATATCACATCCTTTCCATGCCTGCGGGATCCGGTCCGAAGCACAAACCTTCAGGAAAATACGGACAAAAAAAGAACCGCACAGGCAAATAAATTCCTGTGCGGTTCTGCTTATCAACGGCAGACCAGAGTATCCACCGTCAGTTCTTCACTCACACAGGCACAACCACAAGAAGCGCTTGTACCTGCGGAAAGATACAAGCGCTATCTATCGTCGTCCCTGTTCATTTTCTGCAAAGAAATTGTCTGACACATAAACAGCACCTCCTGAATTACAGTAAGAATACCATCGGGACTATGAGTTGTCAATAAAAAAATTGGTCCAGTGAATATATGCGGTAACCGGGAACTCTTCGGTCCGTTTCCCTTGTATTGTAATTTACGGGTAAACTGTGTATAATGAAAAAAGATAATGCTGATGGAGCGAAGAATATCTGTAATCATTCAGCCGGCTGAGCGGTTACAAAAATCTGCCGGGCAGAAAGCTGCAGCTGTTCTTTTCGGAAACTTATGAAAAACAGGAGGTATGCAAGTGAGAGGAGTAGAGACAAGAATTCAGGGAATCCGCCATTCGATTTTTACGGAGATTGCCCGTATGGCTTATGAGACGGACGGATATGTGGGGAAAAGGATCGAGGAACTTCCCTATGAGATCATCCCGGGGGAGATCGGAAATTTCAGAAATGATGTATTCCTGGAACGTGCGATCGTCGGGGAACGTCTTCGCCTGGCGATGGGATTGCCGTGCCGCGGCGCCGGGGAGCATGCACCGGTATCAGACAATATAGAACTGGCGGATCAGCCGGAGACTTACTACACGCCGCCGCTGATCAATGTGATCAAATTTGCATGCAATGCCTGTGCGGAAAAGAGGGTGTTAGTGACGGACGGATGCCAGGGGTGTCTGGCGCACCCATGTGTGGAAGTCTGTCCAAAGAAAGCAGTGACTTTGGACCGTACCAACGGGCGTTCCTATATTGACCCAGAAAAATGTATCAAATGTGGAAAATGTGCGGAGGTGTGCAGTTACCATGCGATCATTGTCCAGGAACGCCCCTGCGCTGCCGCATGCGGCATGGATGCGATCCATTCGGATAAAAACGGGAAAGCGGATATCGATTACGACCGCTGTGTGTCCTGCGGACAGTGCCTGGTGAATTGTCCGTTCGGAGCGATCTCGGACAAGTCTCAGATTTTCCAGGTGATCCGTGCGATCCGCTCCGGTGAGCGTGTCTATGCGGCGCTTGCTCCGGCGTTCGTCGGTCAGTTCGGACCGAAAGTAACACCCGGAAAGCTTCGTGCGGCGATGAGAGAACTTGGATTTGCCGACGTTTTCGAGGTGGCGATCGGCGCGGATCTCTGTGCGACCCAGGAGGCGGAGGATTTCGTGGAGGAGGTGCCGGAGCATCTTCCATTCATGGCGACCTCCTGCTGTCCGGCCTGGTCGTCCATGGCGAAGAAATTGTTCCCGGATTATGCCAACTGTATTTCGATGGCGCTGACTCCGATGACTCTGACAGCGCGCCTGATCAAGCGACATAACCCCAATGCGAAGGTTGTGTTTATCGGGCCATGCGCGGCGAAAAAGTTGGAGGCTATGCGTGAGGACGTTCGCAGCGAAGTGGATTTCGTTCTGACTTTTGAGGAGATGACGGGGATTTTTGATGCCCGCCAGCTGGATCTGGAAAACATTGAGGAAGATCCGGACGGCGTCAATGACGCGTCTGTGGACGGGCGGAATTTTGCCGTCGCGGGAGGCGTCGCGAAGTCTGTGGAGGATGTGATTCATGAAAAATATCCGGAGAGGGAGATCAAGATCGCCAATGCAGAGGGACTTCGGGAGTGCCGGAAACTGTTGACTATGGCGAAAGCCGGAAAATATAATGGTTATCTGCTGGAAGGCATGGCCTGTCCGGGTGGATGTGTCGCGGGAGCAGGAACGATGCAGCCGATCAAGAAATCCCAGGCCGCTGTCAATAAATATGCGGCTCAGGCGAATCACAAGGTTTCCAGCCAGACGGAGCATGTAAAGGAACTGGATAAGCTGGTAGACTGATATCGGTGACCCGGATTGAGAAGGTTCGGATTACAGCATCCCGGACACGCCGAAGCCGGCGGGTCTGATGTGCCGGATTTGCCGGGATATTTTCCCGGAATGATATAAGAAGCAGGAGGTTGAAAAAATGAAAAGATGGAACAAAACAAGGAAGCTGCCCGCGGTTTTACTGGCAGTTTTGCTGGCTTTGTCTGTGCTGGCGGGCTGTTCGGACGCAGCATCCTCAGATTCGTCGGTGAACGACGGAAGTCAGACGGCTTCGGCGTCCGGATCGGAGGTTCAGGATGCTTCGGACAACGAAGAGCAGGACGGGGAGCCGGCGGTATCGGAAAGTGATGACGGTTCGTCGGAACCGGTGGATGTGCGGATTGCGGCTCTGAAGGGTCCGACGGCGATGGGAATGGTGAAGTTCATGAATGATGTGGATCAGCAGACGATCACCGACGAGAACTATACGTTCAGTATCGTTGCGTCTCCGGATGAGGTGACGCCGCAGATTGCCCAGGGAAATCTGGATATCGCAGCGGTTCCGGCGAATCTTGCGAGTATTCTTTACAACAATATGGATGGAGCCGTTCAGGTCCTGACGGTCAACACACTGGGAGTTCTGTACATTGTCGAAAACGGGGATACCATACAGTCGGTTGCGGATCTGAAGGGAAAGACGATCTACGCCAGCGGCAAAGGTTCCACACCGGAATATGCGCTGAATTATGTGCTGGAGCAGAATGGACTGGTCCCGGGGACAGATGTGACGATCGAATGGAAGAGCGAACATTCGGAGTGTGTGGCGGCGATCACGGCAGATGCGGCAGGGATCGCGATGCTGCCGCAGCCGTTTGTGACCACAGCGCTCACACAGAATCCTTCCCTTCGGGTTGCGCTTGACCTGACGGAGGAGTGGGAAAAAGTACAGACGGATGACAGCGCGGCGAGTACTCTGATCACAGGAGCGACGGTCGTGCGCACGGAGTTCGCTCAGGAACATCCGGAGGCCGTGGAAAACTTCCTGAAACATTACAAAGAATCTGTGGAATACGTCAACGGAAATACGGAGGAAGCGGCGAAACTGGTGGGAAATTACGACATTGTCACGGAGGAAGTGGCGAAGACTGCGCTGCCGGAGTGCAACATCGTTTATCTCGCTGGCGATGAAATGAAGGAGAAGCTTTCCGGTTATCTGTCGGTGCTCAATGAGCAGAATCCGGAATCCATAGGAGGGACGTTGCCGGGAGATGACTTCTACTACACGGAAGAAACGGAATAAAATGAAAGTATGGGCTGTGGCTGTCTGGCTTGTGATCTGGCAGCTGGTCAGCATGTGGATCGGACAGGAGATACTGCTGGTATCTCCTGCCGCTGTTTTTCGGCGTTTATTGGAACTGATCCCCACGGGAGAATTCTGGAGCAGTGTACTGTTTTCTGTGGTTCGCATCACAGGCGGCTTTCTGCTGGCGGCCGTAGCCGGAGTAACAGCGGCCGGACTCGCGGTGAAATTCCGGAGAGTCGAAGAATTTCTGCATCCGTTTGTGCTCACAGTCAAGGCGATCCCGGTGGCCTCTTTTGTGATCCTTGTGCTGATCTGGGTTCCTTCCAGGAATCTCTCGGTGGTAATTTCTTTTCTGATGGTGTTTCCGATCCTGTACACAAATGTACTGGACGGAGAGAAACAGATGGATCAGAAGCTGCTGGAGATGGCCCGGGTGTTCGAGCTATCACGGCCGGTCCGGCTGAGGTATCTGTATCTGCCGCAGATCCTTCCTTATTTTCGGACGGGATGTTCCGTGGCGCTGGGACTTTGCTGGAAGGCAGGGGTGGCTGCGGAGGTTATCGGAATTCCGGACAATTCCATCGGGGAACAGTTGTACAACGCAAAAGTATATCTGAACACACCGGATCTGTTTGCGTGGACGGTCGTGATCGTTGCGCTCAGCTCTGTTTTTGAGCGCTTGTTTCTGTATTTTATCGACTGTACGGTAAAACGGCTGGAGAGGATGAAATAAAAAGTAACAGTCCGGCCGGCTGAACTGTTACGATAACAAAGATGACGATGCGGGAATGCAGAGAGGTGACAGAATGACACGGGAAAGGAATGAGGGATCTGCGGATCAGGCGATCCGGATCAGGAATTTGTCTAAAGCTTACGGCAGTCATGTGGTTTTTCATGATTTTTCACTGGACATTCCGATGGGAACTACTACCTGCCTGATGGCGCCGTCCGGTGCGGGAAAGACGACGCTTCTGCGGATCCTGATGGGATTGGAAGAGGCGGACCAAGGAACCGTCACGGGAATGGACCACAGGAAAATCAGCGCTGTGTTTCAGGAGCCGAGGCTGTGTGAAAATCTCAGCGCTTTTGCAAATATCCGGATGGTCCGGGAGAAAAAAATGTGGAGAAGAGACCGGGAAGGCTGGGAGGAGATTAGCCGTGCGATGGAAGAACTGGGACTGGGCGGCTGCGAGCGCCAGCCGGTACGGGAAATGTCCGGCGGTATGCGCCAGAGAGTCGCGCTTCTGCGTGCGTTGTATGCCCAATGGGACGTCCTGTTCCTGGACGAGCCGTTTCAGGGGCTGGACCAGGAGAGCAGGGAGCGGACGATTGCCTACGCCCGGGAAAAATGCCTGGGAAAGACGGTCGTCCTCGTGACTCACAGCCGGGAGGAGGCGGAACAGATAGGAGCGATTGTCCGTCTGCCAATGTGATGTGTCTGCGCCGTAAAATGAATAAGAACTTATGACACCGGAAAACCGTGGAGCCTTCGGAACTCCAGAGGCGTATAGCCGGTAGAAGCGCCGAAAACACTGATAAAATGGCTGGCGTCCTGGAAACCGACCCGGTGCGCGATGTGCTGGATCTCTGTCTCTGGCTCGTTCAGCAAAAGTTCCTTTGCCATGGAGATTCGAAAGTTCAGCAGATAAGTATAGACGGAGCACCCGAGGAACCGGTGAAACAGCCGAGTAAGATACTGTGGAGTTATGTAGACCAGAGCGGCCAGTTCGGGTACCGTCAGGGCGCGGTTATAATCTGTTTCGATTTTTTGTATCACTGGCAGGATGTATTTCCGATACCGGGGATGGTCCGCCAGGTCATGGCTGCGCCTGTCACAGGAAAAGCGGAGGAGAAATGAATAACACTCCCCCGACAGAGCGACGGGATCCAGACTGCGGGATTCGTGTGCGGCGACCAGCCGGTTGACAAACTGGCGGCAGGGGCGGCCGTCGGCAGCGGATACCAGTGTAAAAGGCGTCTCTCCTGCGATCTTTGGGATCTCGGTGCGCAGGGTGCCGGTAAAAGTGGCGAAGGAAGTCAGCCACAGATGGTCGCCGTCCGGTCTGTAAAAATGGGGTATGTCAGGAGCAATCAGAATTCCTTCGTTGGCTTTCAGCAGGAATTGTTTGCCGTTGATCTCCACGACGCCCCGTCCCTGTTCGGTCTGCAGCCAGTGGTAGAGTGGATATCCTTTTGGTCGGCGGATCGGTTCCTGGCTCCAGTGATTTCCGATGCTCTCGAGAGTCAGAGGAAGGTCAAAGGGGGAAAGCGCAAAATAGATAGGCATAAGGGTACCTCACTTTCGGAAAATGTTTCAGAATCTTATATGATAGAGTTTAACATATTATACTTTTCTCTGTCTACACTCTTTATAATGGAATGCAGCAGGAAGGGAATCGTTGACTTCCGCGGGCAGCAGCCGGGCGGACATGTCTGCATGTCCATTTAGCGGTGCAGTGTGCTGCGGGAGGAGTGGATTTCGAGGAGAAGAGGAGGATATAATATATGAAGAAACCATTTAAAAGAATTTTGTACGGCGGAGATTACAATCCGAACCAGTGGCCGAGAGAAGTCTGGAAGGAAGATATGAGGATGTTCCGGGACGCCCATATCAACAGTGCGACGATCAACGTGTTTTCCTGGGCAAAGCTTCAGCCTTCCGAGGAGACGTACAAGTTTGACGAGCTGGACGATATTGTGGATATGCTGGAGAAGGAAGGGTACGATATTGTGATGGCAACTTCCACGGCGGCGCTTCCCGCATGGATGGTGAAACGGTATCCCGAGGTTGCCCGCACCGACTACGAGGGACGCCATCATAAGTTCGGACAGAGACACAACGCCTGCCCCAACAGTCCGGTATACCAGAAATATGCCGCCGCACTGACGGAGCAGCTGGCGAAACGCTATGGAAAGACCGGAAAAGTTGCCTGCTGGCATGTGAACAACGAGTACGGCGGAGAATGCTACTGTGAAAACTGTGAGAAGGCTTTCCGCGTCTGGCTGAGGAAAAAATACGGCACCATCGAGGCTGTGAACAAGGCATGGAACATGGAATTCTGGGGACACACCCTTTATGACTGGGACGAGATCGTACTTCCCAACGCGCTCGGAGATGGAATCGGCCCGGACAAGACTGCGTTTGCCGGGATCTCGATCGATTACCGCCGTTTCAACTCCGACAGCATTCTGGAAAATTTCAAGATGGAACGGGACATTATCCACCGTTATGATCCTGACACGCCGGTGACCACCAACCTGATGGGAACTTATCCGGGTCTGGATTATTTCAAATGGGCGAAAGAGATGGATGTCGTTTCCTGGGACAATTACCCGAGTTATAATACTCCGTGGAGCCAGACTGCTATGTGCCACGATCTGATGCGCGGCCTGAAAAACGAACCGTTCATGCTGATGGAGCAGACCCCGAGCCAGCAGAACTGGCAGCCCTACAATTCCCTGAAAAAACCGGGCCAGATGCGCGCCCAGAGCTATCAGACTGTGGCGCACGGCGCCGACACGATCCAGTTCTTCCAGCTGCGCCGTTCTGTGGGCGCCTGCGAGAAATTTCATGGAGCGGTGATCTCACATGCAGGGACCGAGAATACAAGAGTATTTCGGGAGGTGGCTGTGCTTGGCGAAGAACTGGAACGCCTGGGAGAGACTGTGATCGGTTCCATGCCGGACGCAAAGATCGGTGTGATCTTCGACTGGGACAACTATTGGGCTCTGGAATACACCAGCGGACCGAACTGTGATCTGAAGTATGTCGACCAGATTCACCAGTATTACAGCAGTCTGTACCGCAAAAATTATTCCGTAGACATGATCCCGGTGGACGCAGATTTCAGCCGCTACCGTGTGATCATCGCGCCGGTCCTCTATATGATAAAAGAGGGAATGGCGGAAGCATTGGAAAACTTCGTTGCTCAGGGCGGGATCCTGCTCACTACCTTTATGAGCGGCATCGTTGGACCGTCCGACAATGTATATCTCGGAGGATACCCGGGGCTGCTGCGCAAAATGGCCGGTGTGTGGGTGGAAGAGATTGACGCTCTGGCTCCGGAACAGAGCAATACCGTCCGCTTCAGTGACGGAACCGAGGCATCCTGCCGTCTGCTGTGCGATCTGATGCATCTGGAAGGGGCGGAGTCCCTGGCAGAGTACACCAGCAATTTCTATGCGGGCATGCCGGCGGTCACCAGAAATTCCTTCGGAAAGGGAGCTGTCTACTATATTGGAGCCAATCTTGACGAAAAGGCTCTTGACAAAGTCATGGATCAGATGCTGAGAGAATCGGGTGTAGCCCCTGCTGTACAGGAACCTACCGATCTGGAAGTCACTGTCCGGGAGTCGGAGACAGAGAAGATTACGTTCCTGATCAACTTCAAGTCTGATTCCCTGTCTCTGCCCCCGCAGTTTGCAGGAAAGACCGATCTTCTGACGCAGAAGACGCTGGAGTCCGGGACTGTGTTGGCTCCGTATGATGTTGTCATTGTTACTGAGCCAAAAGAGAATTAATCCACGGATCTGGATATCCGCAAAACAGAAAGCTGCCATTGAAACAAGCGATCAATGGCAGCTTTCTGTTTTCCTGTCAGAGTGCATTTAAAAAATTCAGAGAACCGGGAGGATTTTCTGTCCCCTTTTCCAGAAGGGTCACCAGGCCGGCGATCGTATCGCGGCTCTCTTCTAACGAGGACTCAGTCAGAGTGTTGTCCATCTTTACAGCCAGAACGATCAGCACGATCTCCGCCAGTGCCTCCGGCCGGTCGAAGCGGATCGTACCCTCGGCGATTCCCTGCCGTATGATTTCGGCAAGCACGGGCTTCAATTCCTGGATAATATGACTCATATATTTCTGATGGAGAAAAGCTTTTTCCGAGGAACCTGCCTCCGATTTTGTCTCTGATTTCAGAAATTCTGTGGAAATATTCCGGCAGGCCTGAAAAATCATTGCCATTCTCGTAAATGGAGAGATGTCCCGCTGTCCGGAGAGCTTTTTGGCCGTCTCCAGCGGCTTTTCATAACTGCGTGCCACCAGGGCTTCCAGGATGGCCTCCTTGGACGGAAAATAATAGTAAATACTTCCTTTTCCGATTCCTGCCGCCTGGGCGATTTCACTGACCGAGATTGTCTGTAGGTTCTTATTCTCCAGGAGTGTCTGCAGCGCGTCCAGGATTTTTTCATATTTATCTTGTCTTGGCATGTTTCTTCTTTTGTCCCTCTTTGCTTTTCTGACGGCGTTTCAGGATGCATGAACAACAACGGATCTTCAAGATCCGGATGCGTCCCGGCCTCATATAGATAATAGTTCCGATTAGTTACCAATCACAACTGTTAAGAGCAACAGATTTCAATTTTTCAGGCAATTATAATATAGTATATCACAGGTTCTGCTGCGCGTACAACGGAAATATCACACAGAAATTTCTTCCGCTTTTGGCGATTTTTTTCGCGGCTTCACTATTGACCGATGGTCGGAAAAATGGTACTGTAACTTTAGAAACAGTTGACCAACGGTCGAAAAAGGAGGAAATATGACATACGCGCAGATGTTTTCAAAAGTTAAGGCAATGTTTATGGAAGCGGACGTCAGTGGCATCAACGAACACCTTGCATTTCAGTTCAACATAACCGGAGAAGCGGAGGGAATCTTTTACGCGGAAGTAAAAGACGGAAAGCTTTCCGTGGAACCTTACGAGTATTACGACAGGGACGCGGTTTTTATCTGCTCGGCGGATACCCTGATGAAAATCGCCGAGGGCAAAAAGGATCCGATCCTGGCGTTTACCCTGGGACAGCTGAAGGTGGAAGGAAATATTGACAAAGCATTGAAGTTAAAGACTCTGATTGACAGCAAAAAGGGATGAGGAAGGAATGAAACATTTACTGAGAGGAGCGGCGGCCCTGCTTGGAGCCTGTACTGTGGCGGAACTGGGCGCATCCTTTTACTTTTACAGGCGTACGATGAAACGTTCCAAGGTAAAGACGGAACGTACGATGAAAATGTCGGGGACAGACTGGTCCAAATATATGCCGATGATGGAAAAGAAAAAGGAGCAGATGCTCGCTCAGCCGAGAGAGGACGTCTGGATCACATCGGCGGACGGTCTGAAGCTTCACGGCACATATTTTGCCGGGGAGAGAGGAGACCGCGCTGTGATCTGTTTCCATGGATATACCAGCGAGGGGATGAGCGACTATATCGGCCTGTCCGGATATTATCTGAGCAGAGGATACCGGATGCTGCTGGTCGATGAGCGTGCCCACGGAAAGAGCGAAGGGGAATATGTCGGCTTCGGATGCAAGGACCGCCTGGATGCGCTGCGCTGGATCGACTGGATGATCCGGAAAGTGGAAAAGGAGGAACGTATGCCGGTGCAGATTCTTCTTCACGGAACTTCGATGGGAGCGTCCACTGTGCTGATGGCCAGCGGGCTGAAACTCCCGGAGCAGGTGAAGGGAATCGTCTCCGACTGCGCGTTTACTTCCCCGAAGGAAGTGTTCACTCATGTGCTTCATTCCATGTACCATCTGCCGGCGTTTCCGATGCTGACAATCGCCGATTTCGTCAACCGGAAGAAGGCAGGTTACGGACTGGATGAGTGCAATGCAGCGCGGGAAGTGCGCAAGGCAAAAGTTCCTGCTCTGCTGATCCACGGAAGCAACGACACCTTTGTGCCGTGTTCCATGTGTGAGGAGATCTACAGAAACTATGCCGGCCCGAAACGGAAGATGATCGTTCCCGGAGCCGGACATGCAGAAAGTTATTATAAAAACCCGGAGGCCTATGAGGCGGCTCTGGACGAATTTACTGGAGGAATCATAAAATGATGAGAAAAAGAAAAGGACATCCGGTATACCCGCTGACTGCAGCTCAGAAATTTCATTTCTTCTATCAGAACACCTGTCCGAAAAAAGAAGTGCTGAACATCGGCACCAGTCTGACCATTGAGACGGAGATCGACTGGGAGGTACTCCGCCAGTCCATTTACAAAGCATACCAGCGCTGTGAATCTATGCGGGTACGCTTTGCGAAAGATAAAGAAGGAACCTGGTATCAGTATGTGGTCGACAAAGAGGATCGGGAAATCGAGTTTGTGGATTTCTCGGGAAAGACGATGGAGGAAGCGGAAGCGACCATGCAGCAGTGGACCACACAGCCGTTCAAGCCGGAGGATTCTCCGATGAACCGGGTCGTTATGATCCATATGCCGGACGGATTTAATGGAATCTATTTTCTGGGGGATCATCGTCTGGTGGACGCACAGTCTCTGATCTGTTTCCTGAAAGATGTCATTGAACTGTACTGTAATGCAAAATATGAAGGTGTGCCCTATCCGAAAGATATGGCTTCTTACATAGAACAGGTGCAGAAGGATCTGGCTTATGAAAACGGATCCAAAGCCCAGCAGAAAGACCGGGAGTATTTCGCAAAGCTGATCGAGGAATCCGAGCCGATCTACAACGGAATCCGCGGGCCGCAGAAGCTGGAAGCGGCGAGAAAGCAGTTCGGAGATCCGACGCTGCGGGCAGCTTTTGACGTTTCTGATTCGGTGGATTCCGCGCTGGATATTTTCCATCTGGAGGCGGAGCCCACAAAGAGATTGATGGATTTCTGTGAGAAGTATCATGTGTCGCTGGTGTGCCTGCTGATGATGGGACTGCGTACATATTTCCAGAAGATGAACGGGAATGAGGATGTGAGTATCCACACAACGATCGCCAGAAGGGCGACATTGAAGGAGAAAAAGAGCGGTGGAACCAGGATCCACTCTTTCCCGTTCCGAACGATCTTTCCGGAAAGCATGACCTTCCTGGAAGGTGTCTATAAGATCAGAGAAAAACAGAATGAGATGTTCCGCCACGCCAACTACAATCCGGTGGAATACTTCGCGCACCGTGCCAAGACATATCCGCATCCGCAGGGACTGACGTATGAGCCCATGTCTCTGACTTATCAGCCGATGACACTGCAGGAGAAGGGGCTGGATCAGCTGGGTGATATCCGCTATAAGACGAAATGGTATCCCAACGGAGCGACGACCCAGGGAATGTATCTGACGGTTATGCATCGTCCGGAGGACAATGGTCTCGACTTTAACTTTGAGCATCAGGTCAAAGCGGTTTCCAGAGATGATCTGGAATACCTCTATTACTATCTCTGCAAGATTATGTTCAAGGGTATAGAGAATCCGGATCTGACGATCGGGGATATTATCAGGCTTGTATAGGAGGAAAAAGAAATGTTTGAAAAACTGGTGGAAGTCATCTGCAATTATGTGGAAGTGGAGCCGGAGCAGGTAAAGCCGGAGTCCAGATTTATGGAAGACCTGGGATTTACTTCCTTTGATTTTATGAGTATGCTCGGTGAGATCGAGGATGAATTCGAGATTGAAATCGACGAGAACAAGGCGGCGAATATCCGCACGGTTCAGGAAGCGGTCGATTATCTGGAAAAGCTGACGTCATAAAGCAAAAGGAGGGAGATCATGGTCTGCAGTACAATTCGTGAGATTCTGGTACATTCCCAGGAACAGTTCGGGGATGAAGATGCTGTGCGTTATAAAGTCGGCCCCAAAAAGATAGAGGCAAAAACTTACAAGCAGCTTCGGGAAGACAGCGAAAGCTTTTCCCGTGCGGTCTGCGCCCTCCGGGAACAGGGCAGCCATATCGCGGTGATCGGCAGCACGTCCTACGCCTGGCTGACCGCATACCTTGGAGTTGTAAACTCCAAAAGCGTGGCAGTCCCTCTGGATGCTTCGCTGCCCGCAGAGGAGCTCTGCGATTTGCTGGACCGGGCAGACGTCACAGCGCTGGTATTGGACGAGGGCCGCCTGGATGTGGCGGAGGCAGCGCGTGAGAAATGCCCGAAATTGAAACATCTGATATCCATGCAGAAAAAAGAACACGGAGAAGGCTGGCTGTCCATGGAACAGCTGCTCCGAGAGAATGCCGGCGCCTTTCATGAAGAACCGGATCCGGATCAGCTCTGTACGATCATGTTTACCTCAGGGACCACTGGAAAAAGCAAGGGAGTCATGCTGACACACCGCAACCTGGCGGAGAATGCGACATGTCTGGATATGAAGATCCCGCCGAGGACGGTGATCCTGTCGGTACTTCCGATCCATCACGCCTATTGTCTGAGCATGGATATCCTGAAAGCCATGTCCCTTGGAAGTGTAATCTGTATCAATGATTCCTTGATGCGTGTAGCGAAAAATATCAAATTGTTTCAGCCGAACATGATTCTGATGGTTCCGCTGATGATCGAGACTTTTGCAAAAAAACTGGAGGAAGTTTCGATGCTCCCGGCGGCGATCGTAAAGACGCAGGTGTTTGGAAAGCAGTTTCATACCATCTGCAGCGGCGGCGCTTATCTGGATCCTGCGTACATCGATCTTTTTAACCGCTATGGGATCACGATCCTGCAGGGATATGGGATGACGGAATGTTCTCCGGTGATCAGTACGACGGTAAGCTGGAATATCCGCAGAGAATCCGTCGGACAGCTCCTGCCCAACTGCGAGGCGAAGGTTGTGGACAACGAACTGTGGGTGCGCGGCAGCAGCGTCATGCAGGGATACTATAAAATGCCGGAGGAGACTGCCGAGACGCTGGCGGACGGATGGCTGCGGACCGGAGATCTGGGCTATGTGGATGAGGAAGGTTTCGTCTACCTCACTGGAAGAAAGAAAAATCTGATCATCACAAAGAACGGAGAAAACGTTTCTCCGGAGGAACTGGAAAACCGCCTCAGCCAGGAGCGTCTGATCCAGGAGGTCCTGGTACGGGAAAACCAGGGTGTGATCGAGGCGGAGATCTATCCGGATTATGAATACGCAAAAAAGAAACATATTCATGATATCCGTGAGAGACTGCAGAAGGTCATCGATGATTACAACCAGAGCGCGCCGATTTACAAGAGGATTTACAGCCTGAAAGTGCGCGAGACAGAATTTGAAAAGACAGCATCCAGAAAGATCAAGAGATTTTAATCGGAACTGCTGCGTGAACCTTGCCGAAGGCAGGCAGAAGTGTGAGCGGATCACACTTTGCCTGCCTTTTGCTATTGTGCGGCACACCTGGAAAGCGTTTGCTGTGTTACAGTTCAGCCAGGTCTGTGCATTTACTGCGCAGACCGTGCGAAAACATAGTGCCTGTGGGCACCCAGCCCATCGCGAAGCGATTCTCAATGGCTGGATGCCGGTTACAGTTCAGCTGGCTGAACTGTAACCCTGCTGTGTTTGCACGAGTTCAAAAAGATTGAAATGACAGTGAAAAAATGGTACCATTTAACATGAGACGGGCGGCAAAGGTCCCGTGCGGAGCGATCCGTGTTTCATGCCAAGAACTTTGAAAAGACCTGTTTGTGGATAACAGGCGAAAAGTACGGAAGGAGAGAAAAGTGAAAAAGAAAATGATTCAGGTGGAAGAGAAAGTTCCGGTAAAACTGCTGGTGCCGCTGAGCCTGATCTTCTATGTTCTGGACAAGCTGAAGCTGACCAATGACAGAGAGGATTGAGGAAAAACGGATCAGGTGATCGGGAGGGTTTTGAGATGATTGCAGGAATACAGGTTTCAAGTTTTAAGCCGGTACTGACGACGGAGGAAGAGGTGCGCATCGCATTTCGAAAGATGCGGGAAATGGGATGCGATACGGTACAGCTTCAGAGGATTGATTTTTCCATCGCGCCGGAAGTGATCGTACAGGCGATGGAGGCGGAGAAAATCCGGTCTGTTTCCACCCAGGATTTTTATGATACAGTTCTGGAACATCGGGAATATTTTATCCGTCTGAATCAGCTTTGCAAAAGCCAGTGGGTCTGTGTCAGCGGAATTCCGGACCGCTGTTTGTGTCCGGAGGGACTGGAGATGTATGTGAGAGAGCTTTCTGTATTTGCAGAGGAGCTGAAGGAGCAGGGATTGAAACTTTGTTTTCATCCACGGCATTTTGACTTTCGCCCTGTCGGACAGACGGATCCGGTGGAATATCTGATGGAAAACCTGCCGGAAGCGGAGCTCTGTCTGGATCTTTACCATGTCAATCATGCGGGGATGTCCATGGAGGAGACGATACGAAAATATCGCGGGAAAATCTGCATGGTTCACTTTAAAGATTACCGAAAGGATGAGGGCCGGGAGGTTCTGGTGCCTGCGGGCCAGGGAGAGACAGACTGGTCCGGTGCGCTGCGCGCCTGTGTGGAGACAGGAGTTCCCTATGGATTTGTTGAACAGGAACGGTGGAACGGAGATCCGTTTCTCTGTCTGAAAGAGGGATTTGACTGGTTGAAGGAAAACCTGGAGAACATGGGATCGGCCAGGGAAACGGGATGATAAGTGCCGGTCGATGAATTTTGAAAATTTATGACGGTTCAGAAGGATGAAGCGATCTGAGAATGATATTTGGAAAGGGAGGCTGTATAGAAATGACAATAGCCGAAGTGAGCAGGAAATATGATATTTCTCCCGACACGCTCCGCTACTACGAGCGGATCGGACTGATTCCTCCGGTGCCGCGCAACAAGAGCGGGATCAGAAACTACGATGAAGAATCCTGCGGATGGATCGAACTGATGAAATGTATGCGCAGCGCCGGTGTTCAAATCGAGGCGCTGATCGAGTATGTGGCTCTGTTTTATCAGGGAGATGAGACGCTGGATGCCAGGAAAGAGCTTCTGATCGAACAGAGAAATCAGCTGATCGAAAAACGTGATCAGATCCAGCAGTCGATCGGGCGGCTGGACCAGAAGATCGAAAAATATGAAAAGGGGCTGATGAAAGCGGAAAAACGTCTGGAACAGCTTCACAGAGAAAAAGAAGAAAAAAAGACAGGCTGAAATTGACGGTGGCGTTTCAGAGAGTTGTATCCGTTTACAGAGGACATGAAAGTGTTTTCTGTTTTCTTGCCTAAGCGAGGGTATCGCTCCGTCATCTGCGAAGACGGAGCGATACCCTCAAGTTGTTCATATTCTACTTTGGAGAGATCCGGTTGGGCGGGGAAGGATCCCGATGGGTCAGCTGTGAACGGATTCCTGTTCCCATTTCAGAAAATCACCGGTGGTCGCGTCGATTTTGAATTCATATTCGGTATTGTTGTAGATGATTTTTCCCTCATAGACCAGACGTCCATCGTCCTTTTCAAGTTTCATTTTTCGAATATCACTGTCGGCAGCACCTTCTACTCTGGCGAGGGCAGCGGCTCTGGCGTCCGCTTCCGACACACTTACCTGGGTGGAGGGATCAACGTAATCCTCATCAATCTCATAGTCGGTTTTCAGGATCTGTCCGTCGTCTGCCTTGATATCGTATTCATATTCTTTATTTCCTGCCCGGAATTCGATTTCATAGACAGAGATACCGTCGTCATAGTCTTTTTTGATTTTCTGGTAGGTGACGTCGGACTCCTGAATCTGCGCATGTTCGAAGGCGATTTGTTTTGCCTGCTCTTCAGTGATCTCGGTGGATTCTGTGGTTCCGGTGGTTCCCGTTCCGGATGACTGAGACGGAACATCCGGTGTGATGATGGGGGAGGCGGACAGTGTGCTGTCTCCTGTATTTCCGGAAGCGGACTGTGTGACCACCAGACCGGAGGTGGACTGGGTACCTGTGGAACCGGAGTTTGAGGCACCGCATGCGGTGATGGAAATTGCCAGGATTGCCGCGGTGGTGAGAGTTGATAAAACTTTTTTCTTCATAATATATTCTCCTTTCTGTCTTTGCCTGTTATTTTGTTATTCTTCTCTTCTTTGCCTTTATCATACAGGAGAAAAATTAAAACAAGAGTAACTGTTCAGCACCCTCTATTCAAAGATAACATCTGGGTGGCCTGAAATTGCACTTCGAATTGCCTCATAGGCATTGTAGCCATGTTTGTGAGCTGTCCCAATATAGGACATGATTTTCAGGTAAT
>DXEK01000182.1 GCA_019115005.1 Candidatus Fusicatenibacter merdavium
GGCATCTTGCTTTTATCTACAAGAAGAGACTTTTTTCCTGCCATCTCATTGTTCCTCCTGTGGGTATTCTACTATTTTCCCCGGATTCAGGATCAGTCTGTCATCAAAAGCCAGCTTCACCGCCTTGTGCAGCTGATACAATCTCGGGCTGATAAAGTCCCTGAAATATTCCAGACGCCCGTTTCCGATTCCGTGCTCTCCGGACAACTGGCCGCCGAACCGCTTGGATACCGCGTACAGTTCTTTCAGACACGCGTGCGTACCGGTCTCCCACTCCTCGTCAGACATACCTGCCGGGCGGAGCATCTCCGTGTGGATATTTCCGTCACCGCAGTGGCCGCAGGGTTCCACCGTGATCCCGTGGCGCAGGCCGATCTCTTTCGCCAGACGGACATACTCGGCGATCCTTGCCCTGGGAACCACAACGTCGCACTCTTCCTGCGCCACAGATTCGGCTTTCATCGCTTCCAGGATTCCGCCGCGGACACTCCACACAGAATCGGCCCGCTCCGGCGTATCCGCGATGGCCACATCGATAGCCCCGTGGTCAAGGGCGGCCTCGCTGGCTGCCTCCACGGCCGCATCCAGTTCGCTTTTGCTGGACGCATCGTACATGACAATCAGCACGGCGTTTCCCTCTGTGACCGGCAGCGGTTTCTTGAGATTCCGTTCCACCATGTCGATCAGTTCCCGTTCCAGAAATTCGATCGCCGTCGGGACAAAGGGAAGTTCCAGGATCACCGGAACCATATCGGCACACTCTTCCAGCGACGCGAAAGGAATCACCAGCGTACAGGTTTCCTCCGGCATCGGCAGAAGTTTCAGCGTAACCTGCGTCAGAACACAGAGCGTTCCCTCGCTGCCGATCACCAGATCCTTGAAATCGTAGCCTGTCGTATTCTTCACCACATTCGAGGAAAATTCCACAATACTTCCGTCTGGAAGTACCGCCTCAATACAGCGGACAAAATCCCTGGTCAATCCATAGCGGACCGCCTTCATCCCGCCGGCGTTGGTGATCACATTTCCTCCGATGGATGCGGTCTTTTCACCGGGATCCGGCGGATAGAACAGTCCCTCTGCTTTTGCCGCCGCCTGCACATCTGTCAACAGAGCGCCGGGCTCCACGGTGATCGTCTGATTTTTGTGATCCACCGGAAAAATACGGTTCATCCGCATTACCGACAGCATGATCCCGCCGAATTTACAGCTTGCGCCTCCGGCAAGCCCCGTTCCGGCTCCGCGGCAGACCACCGGGATGTTGTGTTCATACGCGTATGCCAGGATCGCCGACACTTCCTCTTTGTTTTCCACTTCCACATACAGTTCCGGCGGATAGGTGCCGTAATTTGGCATCTCATCGTGATAATATTCTCTTGCGATCTCTTCACCAACCCATACCCGGCTGCTGTCTGTAAACCGGCGGATGGCTTCGAAATCGGCCTCGTCCATTTTCTTGTACGGATATGCCATGTCTTTACTCCTCCTTACGGTTCTTCAGGCATTCCAGCAGTCTGGGTACTACCTGGTATAGATCATCTACGATACAGTAATGGGCGATCTGAAAGATCGGCGCATCCGGATCCGTGTTCACCGCAACGATACAGCCCGACTGGTTCATGCAGGCGGTAAACTGGATCGCTCCGGAAACCCCCAGAGTGATGATCAGCTTAGGCCGTACGGTTCTCCCGGACAGCCCGATCTGATGCTTCTGATCGCCGTATCCGTCTTCGACCATCGGACGGGTAAACGCCAGCTGGCCTCCGAGCGCCTCCGCCAGCTGACGGCACATCTCCACATCCCGCTCCGACTTCACACCGCGGCCGGCCACCACCAGCACATCTTCTTCCTCGATGGATTTCTGATGCACCAGCACCTCCGACGACAGAATTCTGATCCCCGACTGTATCATTTCTTCATCGATCTTCTGCAGTTCCACGGTCCCGCTGGGATGCTCCACACGCTTTGCCCGATCCATGACACGATAACGGACCGTCGCAAACTGCGGTCTGGAATCTGTAATCAGGATCTGCGCCATGATATTTCCGCCGAATGCCGGACGGATCTGCACCATATCCGTATTCTCCCGGATATCCAGCGCAGTACAGTCTGCCGTCAGACCTGTGTGAAACCGCGTGGCAAGTCTCGGCGCCAGACTTCTGCCAAGAGCCGTCGCCCCGATCAGCACGGAGGAAGGTTTGATCTTCGAAATACATTCCGCGACAGCATCTGTATAGAGATCCGCACGGAATCCCTCGAAACAGGGATGTTCAAAGACATACACATGCTGCACGCCATACTCCAGAAGCATTTCCGCATTTTCAGAAGTTCCCTCGCTGCCGACGATCACGCAGTTTACCTCGAAACCGACTTTCTCCGCCAGCTTCCGGGCTGCTCCGATCAGTTCCAGGACCACCGGGTGGATCTTCCCCTGTTCCTGCTCCGCAAAGATCAGAAATCCTTTCCAGTCTTTTTTATCCTGCGAGCGAGCTTTCTGCTCGAACCGGATCGCACGCTGCGGACAGACCTTGACGCAGACCCCGCACATCCGGCATTTTTCATTGACCTCAATGCCCTTCTCTCCCATGCTCAGTGCGCCGAAAGGACATTTCTGTATACATTTATTGCAGAGCGTACATAGCTCCGCATGAAATCTCAGTAAATCCATTGTCTGCCTCCTGTCAAATGATCTTCTGTTCCGTCAGCAGCTGCACCAGACGCTCTGCTTTTTCCGCCGCCGTTCCCTCGATATGTACCTGACGTTCCATACTCTCCGGCGCAAACATCCGGTTTACGGCTGTCGGCGAACCGATGGAACCGTATCTGGACAGATCCTGGTCCGGCAGATCCGAGAGATGCAGGAATTTTATTTCCCGTTCACCGGTAGCTTTTTTCAGCCGATAGGAAGGCAGCCTCGGCACATAGATATCTTTATCCACTGTGATCAGACAGGGGTACTGCATCTCCGATACCTGAGTGACTTCCCCCAGTTCCTGTCTGACACAGATATGTTCTTCCGTCACCTGGACAATTCCGCCCACCCATGCACAGTGGGGAATATGCAGGTGTTCCGCCAGAGCAGGCCCTACCTGCGAAGTGTCTCCGTCCGTGGTCTGTTTCCCGCAGATGATCAGATCTGCACCGCCAAGCGCCCGGATGCCCTGGGACAAGGTAAACGAGGTGGCGAGCACGTCCGATCCGGCAAATTTTCGGTCGGAGAGAATCACCGCATCGTCGGCTCCCATCGCGTACGCGTCCCTCATCATACTCTCCGCCTGGTCCGGTCCCATGGTCAGCGCAGTCACAGTGCCTCCCACCTGCTCCCGGATCCTGAGCGCAGTCTCAAGCGCATACAGATCGTACGGATTCGTCCTGGTCTTGGAACCGGCACGCTTCATGGAGCCGGTCTCCGGATCGATCTCCACCTGAGTCGTCGCCGGCACCTGTTTCATGCATACAATGATTTTCATAAACCTGTTTCCTCCGTTTATATTTCCGGTTTTCTTTACAACATTAAAGTTATACTTCTCAACACTTTAAATTGCAAAAGCAAAAATATGTTGTTATTATACCACAATATTTTTTCTGTGTCGACATGATTTTCGGCAAAAATCACCAATACCGTAACAGTTCAGCCGGGTCTGCGCAGTAAATACACAGACCCGGCTGAATGTTACACCTGTTTTCTGTTATCTTTCAGAACTTTCCGTTTTATAAAGAATTTCCTCTCTTGTCGATCGTCGCGATATCGATCAGCGTCAGTTTCTTGACGTCCGTGTTCTCCAGACTGGTCACCAGCGCAGTCGCCGTATCCAGAGAAGTCAGAACGTTGACGCCTGTCTCAATGGCATTCCGGCGGATGATAAATCCATCTTTGGAATGTTCGATCCCCTGAGACGGAGTATCGATGACAAGGTCGATCTTGTGGCCCAGGATCAGATCCATCAGGTTCGGGGACGGCTGTTCCAGCTTGTTGGTGCGGATCGCATCCACACCATTTTCCTGCAGGACTTTTGCCGTACTTCTGGTCGCATAGATGCGATAGCCAAGTTTCTGGAACCGCTGTGCGATCGGGATGATATCCTGTTTGTCTTCATCCTTTACGGTGATGATCATATTCTTATGCTTCGGCAGATTGATGCCGGCACCAAGGAACGCTTTGTACAGGGCCTCGTTGAAGGTCTTCGCGATTCCAAGGCACTCGCCGGTGGATTTCATTTCCGGCCCGAGGGTGATGTCTGCGCCGCGGATCTTCTCAAAGGAGAATACCGGCATCTTGATCGCGATATAATCCGCCTCTTTCTGCAGACCCGGCTCGTATCCCAGCTCACGGATGGTCTTGCCGAGAATCACCTGTGTCGCCAGCGGAACGATCGGAATTCCGGTCACTTTGCTGATGTAAGGCACGGTTCTGGAAGAACGCGGATTAACCTCGATGACGTACACATCTTCTCCGCATACGATAAACTGGATATTGATCATTCCGATGACATGCAGCGATTTCGCAAGTCTTCTCGTATACTCCACGATCGTCTCTTTCGCCTTCTGGCTGATAGACTGAGCCGGATATACGGAAATACTGTCTCCGGAATGAACGCCTGCGCGTTCGATATGCTCCATGATTCCAGGAATCAGGATATCTGTGCCGTCGCATACCGCATCGACCTCGATCTCCTTGCCCTGCAGATATTTGTCTACCAGGATCGGATGCTCCTGCGCGATCCGGTTGATGATCCCGATAAACTCATCGATATCCTCATCACTGATCGCGATCTGCATTCCCTGGCCACCCAAAACGTAAGACGGGCGTACAAGAACCGGATAGCCCAGTTCATTGGCCGCTTTCTTCGCCTCCTCGGCGGTAAATACCGTATGGCCGGCCGGACGCGGGATCTCACATTTCTCCAGGATCTCGTCAAACAGCTCACGGTCTTCCGCAGCGTCAACATTTTCCGCGGAGGTTCCGAGGATCGGAACACCCATCTTGATCAGCGCCTGTGTCAGCTTGATCGCTGTCTGTCCGCCGAACTGAACGACTGCTCCGTCTGGTTTTTCGATGTTTACAACGTTTTCTACGTCTTCCGGCGTCAGCGGCTCGAAATACAGTTTGTCTGCAATGTCGAAGTCGGTGCTGACGGTCTCCGGGTTGTTGTTGATGATAATGGTCTCATATCCGGCTTTCTTAAACGCCCAAGTACAGTGAACGGAACAGAAATCGAACTCGATTCCCTGTCCGATACGGATCGGGCCGGAACCCAGAACCAGGACTTTCTTTTTGCCGTGAGTTTCCGACGCTTCATTCTCCCCGCCGTATACGGAATAATAATACGGTGTCGCCGCCTCAAACTCAGCCGCACAGGTATCTACCATCTTATAGGCTGCGGTAATTCCGTACTCCCTGCGAAGCTCTTTGATCTCTTCCTCAGACTTTCCGGTCAGATCGGCGATCACGTAATCCGGGAATTCCATGCGTTTCGCCTCACGGAGAAGATCCTCCGTCAGTTCTTTTGTCTTCAGATCCTGCTCCATCTCCACCAGGATCGCGATCTTATCGATAAACCAGTTGTCGATTTTTGTGATCTCATGGATCTGCTCGTAGGAAATGCCCCTGCGGATCGCCTCAGCGATTCTCCAGATCCTCATGTCGTCGACAATCGCCAGCTCTTTGACCAGCTCTTCCTCTGTCAGCCCGGTGAAATCGTAGGACATCAAAGAATCCACATGCTGCTCCAGGGAGCGGATCGCTTTCATCAGGGCGCCCTCGAAGTTATTGCAGATACTCATCACCTCTCCGGTCGCCTTCATCTGTGTCGTCAGCGTACGTTTCGCACTGATAAATTTATCAAACGGCAGACGCGGCAGTTTTACCACGCAGTAGTCCAGCATCGGCTCGAAGCTTGCATAAGTCTTTCCTGTGATCGCATTTGGAATTTCGTCCAGTGTATAGCCCAGAGCGATCTTCGCGGACACTTTCGCGATCGGATATCCGGTTGCCTTGGACGCCAGCGCGGAAGAACGGCTGACACGCGGATTTACCTCGATGACACAGTACTCAAAACTCTCCGGATTCAACGCATACTGTACGTTACAGCCTCCGGTAATCCCCAGCTCGTTGATAATGTTCAGCGCGGAGGTACGCAGCATCTGGTATTCCTTGTCTCCCAGCGTCTGGGACGGAGCCACAACAATACTGTCTCCTGTGTGAACGCCTACCGGGTCGATATTTTCCATATTACATACGGTGATGCAGTTTCCGGCGCTGTCGCGCATCACTTCATACTCGATTTCCTTCCATCCTGCAATGCAGCGCTCCACCAGAACCTCGCCGACACGGGAAAGACGCAGACCGTTGGACAGGATCTCGATCAGCTGTTCCTCATCATAAGCGATTCCGCCGCCGCTTCCGCCCAGAGTATATGCCGGGCGCAGAACGACAGGGTAACCGATCTTATTGGTAAACGCGACTCCAGTCTCCACGTCATGCACGACCATGGAAGCCGCAACAGGCTCGCCGATCTTCTCCATCGTATCCTTAAATTCCTGACGGTCCTCCGCCTTCTTGATCGTCATGGAAGTGGTACCGATCAGGCGCACATTGTGCTCCCGCAGGAAACCGCACTCCTCCAGTTCCATCGCAAGGTTCAGTCCGGCCTGTCCTCCAAGCGTCGGGAGTACACTATCCGGCTGCTCCTTGATGATCAGCTGCTCCACAACCTCAACAGTCAGAGGCTCAATGTAGACCCGGTCCGCGATATCCTTGTCCGTCATGATCGTCGCAGGGTTGGAGTTCAAAAGGACAACCTCGATCCCCTCTTCCTTCAGGGCACGGCAGGCCTGTGTTCCCGCATAGTCAAACTCCGCAGCCTGTCCGATGACGATCGGCCCGGAACCGATCACCAATACTTTTTTAATATCAGGATTCTTTGGCATTACTGATTACCTCCCATCATCTGTAAGAAACGGTCAAACAGGTATCCGGAATCCTGGGGTCCAGGGCATGCCTCCGGATGGAACTGCACGGTAAAGATATTCTTTCCGGTATACTTCAGTCCCTCATTGGTACCGTCGTTGACATTGATAAACGCAGGCACGGCAACCTTCGGATCCAGATTGTCCGTATCTACGACATAACCGTGGTTCTGAGAAGAAATGTAGACACGTCCGGTCTCCAGATCCTTCACCGGATGGTTTCCGCCGCGGTGTCCGTATTTCATCTTATGGGTATCCGCGCCGTTGGCCAGCGCCATCAGCTGATGTCCCAGACAGATCGCAAAGATCGGCACATCGGACTGATACAGCTTCTTGATCTCTTCGATCACAGAAGTGCATTCCTTCGGATCCCCGGGGCCGTTGGAAAGCATGATACCGTCCGGATGATCCGCGAGAATCTCCTCCGCGCTGGTCAGCGCCGGATAGATCGTTACCTGGCAGCCTCTCTGGTTCAGGGAACGGGCGATATTGTTCTTCGCGCCCAGATCCAGCAGGGCAACCTTATAGCCGTCGCCTTTCAGCACACTCTTCTCACTGCAGGTCACTTTTTCAACAACTTTTCCCGTATTATATGCTTTTAACTTTGGAATGATTTCATCGAGATTATAGTTTTCGTTGGTGGTAATCATACCGTTCATGGTGCCCTTCTCGCGAAGAATCTTCGTCAAAGCTCTGGTATCAATTCCGGCGATCCCTGGAATGTCGAATTTTTTCAGGAAATTCTGAATCGTATCCTGAGAACGGAAGTTGCTTGGCATTCTTGACAGTTCCCTTACAATATATCCGTCCGGCCAGGGACGAAGGGACTCCTGATCCTCATAACAGATTCCATAATTACCGATGAGCGGATACGTCATGCAGACCGCCTGTCCCGCGTAGGAGGGGTCAGTGAGCACTTCCAGATATCCGGTCATGGACGTATTAAATACGATTTCACTGATAATTTCCTTCTGTGAACCAATGCTGGTCCCTGTAAAGACGTGTCCATCTTCCAATATTAGAAAAGCTTTCATCATTCCACCGTTTTCCTTTCTTTTTCTCTTTGTGTGGGTATCTGTTTCTCTCCCGGGCCGAGCGGTGACTTCATTCCTGCAAACTGTGAATGGAACGCAGTCCGTTCAGAGCCGGTCGGGAAATTTATACTCTAATCTTCAAGATTTTATCACAGACCCTACCCCATTTCAACCTTTTTCTTCTTTTTTTAGTATACCCGTAACTGTTCAGCACCCTCTATTCAAAGATAACATCTGGGTGGCCTGAAATTGCACTTCGAATTGCCTCATAGGCATTGTAGCCAT
>DXEK01000183.1 GCA_019115005.1 Candidatus Fusicatenibacter merdavium
TCCTCCTTCGGATCTCCCAGCACTTCTCCCCGCTCGCACCGATTGTTGGTGATCCAGCGCTGTCCATTGGAAAACGTGACGATCGTCCTCTTACAATGGTTGGTGCAGAAGGGACAGAGAACATTTGCTTCCTGTTTGTAATCAAACTGCTCCATCGCGTCAAGGCCGATAAAGGTCGGTTTCATCTGTTCCTTCCGGAAACGCTCCTTCGTGATCAGGGCCGCTCCGATCGCTCCCATCATCTCCGGATATGGCGCCCGTGTCACTTCTTTTCCAGTATACTGCTCCATTGCCCGGAGTACTGCGTCATTGCGGAACGTTCCTCCCTGCACGACGATCTTGTCGCCGAGATGATCCAGGTTAGAGATACGGATCACTTTCGTGAAGACATTTTCGATGACTGAACGGCAGAGACCGGCCATGATATCCTCCGGCATCTTTCCGTTCCTCTGTTCCGTGATCACGCTGCTGTTCATGAACACCGTGCACCGGCTTCCGAGAACCGCCGGATCCTCCGACGCAAACGCCGCCTTGGCGATTCCCCGCGCCGGGATGTTCAGGGACGCCGCGAAGTTTTCCAGAAACGAACCGCATCCGGAGGAACATGCTTCGTTGACCACGATATTCGTGATGACGCCCTGGTCCACCCAGATCGCCTTCATATCCTGTCCGCCGATATCGAGGATGAAGCTGACGCCATCCACATATTTCGCAGCCGCACGCGTGTGGGCAACGGTTTCCACCACATGGCACTCCGTGTCGAAAGCGTTCGCAAACAGCAGCTCTCCGTATCCCGTCGTGCCCGCGGCGATGATATTCAGCCGCGCGCCTGCCTCCTCATACCGCTTCTTCACGTCAAGCAGCGCCTTTTTTGCCACCGACAGAGGATTCCCCTCGTTGGAGGCATAAAAAGAATACAGAAGTTCCTCGTCCTCATCCATCAGCACGAACTTCGTCGTCGTGCTTCCCGAATCGATTCCCAGATAAGCATCCACCGTCTCTCCCGGCTGCGGCTCCTTCCACTCATAGGACGGCGCCGGATGGCGGCGTTCAAAGGCTTCCCGCTCTTCCGCCGAGGCGAAGAAACGGATCCCCTGCGGGGAATCATGCTCAGAATTCTTTCTGTATGCATCGTAGTCGATCTCATCCATTTTTTTCAGCAGAACGTCTGCCGGGAAAGACTCCCTCTCGTCCCGGTAGATGCCCTCCAGTGAGAGCGCTGCTCCATAGGCGATCATAAGCTCCGGATGCTCCGGAAGGATCACATCCTCCCGGGAAAGGCCCAGCCGTTCACAGAATACACGCACCAGCGTCTTATGGAACGTCAGAGGGCCGCCCTCGAACACCACCGGCTTTTTGATCTCCAGTCCCTGGGCAAGTCCTCCGATCGTCTGCTTGGCGATCGCGTGGAATGACGACAGCGCAATATCCGCCTTCGCCGCGCCCTGATTCAGAAGCGGCTGGATATCCGTCTTCGCGTACACACCGCATCGGCCGGAAATATCGTAGACACAGGTGCCCTGTGCCGCCAGCTTGTCAAACTCTTCCACCGGAGTCTTCAGAACAGACGCGATCTCATCGATGAACGCGCCGGTGCCGCCTGCACAGCTTCCGTTCATTCTCATATCTGCAGCCTGCAGCTGCCCCGTCTTTTCCTCCTGCCGGAAAAAAACGATCTTTGCATCTTGCCCGCCGAGCTCGATCGCTGTACCGGCAGTCTCATAAAGCTTACAGATCGCCACCGAATTGGCGACTACTTCCTGGATAAACGGAAGTTTCATGCTCTCCGCGAGGATTTTCGCGCCGGATCCTGTCAGGCACACCCGAAACTTCGCCTCCGGAAACCGCTGTTTCAGTTCTTGAAACACCGCCCGGACACTCTGGGCCTGCTTTGCATTATGTCTCCGGTAATCCGAATAGACCAGTTCTCCGTTTCCAGGCACCGCGACAGCCACCTTCGTGGTGGTAGAACCGATATCAATGCCCGCAAGTAATTCCGTCATTTTCTGCCCTTGATTCCATCTCATACTGTCCAAACGTTTCCTTTCTTATATAAAATACGCTTTCACCCACACTCCATATCTATGCAGTATAACTCTCCTCCCTGTACCAAAGTCAATAGTTTTTTCAAAAATTTTGCAAAATATTGTCGAAAAAGAAACCGCACTTCCGGCAGACCGGGCAGGGCAGTTTTTTTCTGCCGCCGCGTCCTGGCCGAAAGTACGGTGTTTTGCGCTCCGCAAAGTCATGCTTTTCCTGCTTTTTCATGCAAGCATGAAATTTATGGTTACAGTTCAGTTGGCTAAACTGTAACCATTTATGACTTTTTGTCGCTTTTCTCATATTATTGAAACTGTGAATAATAAAGTTTTGCGTAGAGACCGCCCTGTTTCAGCAGTGTGTCATGGGTTCCCTGCTCGACGATGTCGCCGTTCTGCACCACGAGAATATGATCCGCGTTCTGGATCGTGGACAGCCGGTGCGCGATCACGAAACAAGTCTTTCCCTTCATCAGTTCCCGCATGGCCAACTGGATCTTCTCCTCTGTCTGCGTATCCACATTGGAAGTCGCCTCGTCGAGGATCAGCATCTTGGAATCCAGCAGCATGGCTCTGGCGATGGTAAGCATCTGCTTCTGTCCCTTGGAGAGACCGGAGCCGTCGCCGGTCAGAACCGTCTGATACCCCTCCGGCATCTGCATGATCGCCTCGTGAATATGCGCCGCCTTGCAGGCCCGCACAACGTCGTCCATCGTCGCGTCTTCTTTTCCGTAAGAAATATTCTCATAGATCGTTCCAGTGAACAGCCACGTATCCTGGAGCACCATCGTAAACGCCCGGCGCAGACTGCTCCGCGTCAGCCGGGAAATGTCCTGCCCGTCTACAGTGATCGACCCGGACTGCGGGTCATAAAACCGCATGAGAAGATTGATCAGCGTCGTCTTGCCCGCGCCGGTAGGTCCGACGATCGCCGTCAGGCTTCCCGGCTCCGCATGGAAACTCAGGTCATGGAGGATCGTCTGACCCGGCAGATATCCGAAACAGATGTGATCCATCCGGACGTCCCCCTTCACATCGGTCAGTTCCTTCGCACCCTCTGCATCCGCAGGCTCCGGAACCTCGTCGATCAGGCGGAAAATACGCTCCGCCGCCGCGGTGGCCGACTGCAGTTCACTTAAAATGTTCGCTGCCTCATTGATCGGTCCGGAAAACTTCCGGGAGTAGAGCACGAAGGAAGAAAGATCTCCCAGGGAAATGCTCTGAAACAGGTACAGAACCGCTCCCAGCACACTGATCAGCGACAGGGACAGGTTGTTGATAAAGTTGACGGACGGACCGGTCATGCTTCCGTAATAGTCGGCATTGTAATAGGCGTCCACCGCCTCCGTGTTCTTTTTGTCGAAGCGGCCGATCATCGTCTCTTCCTGATGATAGGCCTTTATGGTCTTCTGTCCGCTGATAATCTCCTCGGAGTATCCGTTCAGCTCTCCCAGCTTCGCCGAACGCTTGCGGAACAGCGGGCGGACTTTCCGGGTCATATACCGGGTCATAAAGATGGATGCCGGGATTGTAATCACAAAGACAGACACCAGAGCCGGCGCGATCATCAGCATCATAACCAGCGAGCCGATGACCGTGATCACGCTGGTGCAGATCTGCAGCAGATCGTTGGACAGAGAAGCGTTGACCGTATCGATGTCGTAGGAGATACGGCTGATGATATCTCCGGTCTGGGTGCGGTCAAAATAGCCGACCGGGAGGCTCATCAGCGTGTCAAACACATCTTTCCGCATCTGATAGATCACCTTCTGGCTGAAGCGGATGGTGATTCTGGTCAGTATGTACATCAGCAGCGAGGACAGAGCGTAGAACCCGATCATCAGCGCCGCATAAAAGAATACCAGCGGGAAATCTACATCCCCCGGTCCGTGAATCGCATCGATCGCATAGCCGGAAAGCATCGGACCGATCAGGCCGAGCAGGTTGCTGACGATCGTGAGAAACAGTGCCAGGAACAGCAGCCATTTATACTGATACAGATATCCCCACAGACGAACCAGGACGTAACGCCTGTCTCTGGGTTTTTCTTTTACATATTTTTCATCTTCCTCGGAAACCGGCGTTTTTTTGAAGAAAGAAAAAGAACTAGACTGCTTCATAACCGTCGCCTCCCATCTGTGATATACTGATCCGCCGGTACGGCTCGCAGGTTGCCATCAGTTCCTCGTGCGTTCCGTATCCGATCTCTTTTCCGTTCTCCAGCATCAGGATATGATCCGCATGGCGGATGGAGCTTGCCCGCTGGGCAACAATGATCGTCGTTGTCCCGCTGAAATTCTCAGAGAGCGCCTGGCGCAGCCTCGCATCCGTCTGATAATCCAGCGCGCTGGAGGAATCGTCCAGGATCAGGATCTCCGGATGGGACGCCAGTGCGCGGGAAATCAGGACACGCTGTTTCTGACCGCCGCTCAGGTTGGAACCGCGGATCGCCAGCCGGTATCCGAGACCGTCCTCCAGTTCTTCGATAAACGGGCGGGCCTGGGCGCACTCGATCGCCTGGTCGATCTCCTCCTGGGAGATATCCCGGCCAAAACGGATATTTTCCTCCACCGTGTCCGCGAACAGGACGTCGTTCTGGAACACGATCCCGAATTTTTCGTGGAGCTCGCTGAATGGGATTCCGCAGACGTCGTCGCCGTCGATGCGGATCGTTCCCTGATCCGCATCGTAAAACCGGATCAGAAGATTGATGATCGTACTCTTTCCGCATCCGGTCGCGCCGATGATCCCGAGCGTCTCTCCTTTTTTCAGGGCGAAGGAAATATCCGTGAGCACATTGGCACGTCCGGAATGGTACGCGAAGGACACATGATCAAACTGGATATGATACTCCGAATCCTGATGATCTCT
Organism: Candidatus Fusicatenibacter merdavium; assembly: GCA_019115005.1. Taxonomy (GTDB): domain Bacteria; phylum Bacillota; class Clostridia; order Lachnospirales; family Lachnospiraceae; genus Fusicatenibacter; species Fusicatenibacter merdavium. Next base: position 4,911 of record DXEK01000183.1, read on the forward strand.
GGCTCCGGTCTCCAGATCTTCCGGCGCGTCCAACACTTCGCTGATACGTTTCGCGGAAGCCGAACCTTTGGAGAACAGCATAAACATACGGTTGATCGACAACATCGCGTTCAGAATGATCGTGAAGTACGTCAGAAACGCAAGGATCGTACCGGTCTGCGTCTTTCCGCCGTAGACCCGGAACGCCCCGGCCACGACCACCAGCGTCAGCCCCGTATTCAGAAAAAGGTTCATCAGCGGATTGCTGGCAGCCATCGTGACATTGGCTTTCGTCTCTTTCTCCACGATGTTCCGGTTCGCCGCTTTGAACCGTTCCTTTTCATATTCCGTCTTGGAAAGCGCTTTGATCACACGGATCCCGGACGCATTCTCCCGGACCACGCGGGTCATACGGTCCACCGCCTGCTGCAGCTGCGTGTACAGCGGGATGCCCTTTTTCGAGATATAGAAGACGGTCACCGCGACGAACGGCAGCACCGCAAGAAGCACCAGCGTCAGGACCGGTTCCATGAACATGGTCATCGCGATCCCGCCGAGCAGAAGGATCGGCGCACGGATCCCGAGGCGCTGCATCATTCCGATCATCTGATGAATGTTATACGTATCGGAGGTCAGACGGGATTCCAGCGAAGCAATGGTGAAAGAATCTGTCTGGCGGCAGGAAAGATAGGAGATCCTCCGGAACAGATCGTGCCGAAGACTTTCGGTCGTATCCCTGGCCACTCCGGACGCCATCCGGTTGGCGATCACATTTCCGGCCCAGGCCACTACAGAGCAGACCAGCATCAGAAATCCGTAGAGAAGGATCTCGGCCATATTTTCCTTCGGGACGATCACATCGATCAGGTACGACAGAATCCACGGCAGGAACAGATCCATGATCGTCCCGGTGAACTTGATCGTAACCCCGAGGATCATCCGCGGAACATGCGGCCGCAGATAATAAAATACTTTCTTCAAAGAAAAACCACCCCTTTTGCAATAAATTGAAATGCATGACTTTTTGCCGCCTGTCTCATAATATTGCATCAGCAATTATTGCATGCACAACTATATAGACAGCATACTATTGTACACGTAAAAAGTCAATATTTTACACAGAGAAAAAAATGATAAAAGTTACAGTTCAGCTGGCTGAACTGTAACTGATAAAAAACGGCAGGTTCCCGGCAGCCTGTATCCGAACGGTCGCCTCTTGACCATTCAGACATACTACCGCGGAACCTGCCGCAAGTTTTTCAATATCAAAAACACATCTGAAAGATGACGTGTATTTCCCGAAAACCGGAATGTTCTATTCTGCGTGTTACATTCCGTAAACGAAATACCGATCGGCGTCATGCTGTTTTTTACAGCCGCTGCTTTTTCACTCCCGCCGTCCGGAGATCAAGATCCATGTCACTCGATCATCATCGCGTCGCCGAAGGAGAAAAATCTGTATCTTTCACGGACCGCTTCCTCGTAAGCCGCCATAATATGATCCTTCCCTGCCAGCGCCGATACGAGCATCAGCAGCGTGGACTCCGGCAGATGAAAGTTTGTGATCAGCCCGTCAATCATCCGGAACTGATAGCCGGGATAGATGAAGATCTCCGTCCAGCCGCTCCCCGCTCTGAGAATTCCATCCTCGCCGGTGGCGGCCTCCAGCGTCCGGCAGCTGGTCGTACCCACGGAAATCACCCGATGGCCGGAAGCTTTCGTGTCATTAATCAGCTTCGCCTGATCCTCCTCGACCACATAAAATTCCGAGTGCATGTGATGCTGCGTCACATCTTCCACCTTCACCGGACGGAAGGTGCCGAGCCCTACATGGAGCGTCACATGGGCGATCTTCACACCCATCTCCTCCACCTGCTGCAGAAGTTCTTTTGTAAAATGGAGTCCTGCCGTCGGAGCGGCCGCGGATCCTTCATGTTTCGCATACACCGTCTGATAGCGGTCTTTGTCTTTCAGTTTATGTGTGATGTACGGCGGCAGAGGCATCTCGCCGAGACGGTCCAGGATTTCCTCAAAGATCCCTTCATAGCTGAACCGGATCAGCCGGTTTCCTTCCTCCACCACATCGATCACCTCTCCCGTCAGGATCCCGTCCCCAAAAGAGATCACCGTGCCGGGCTTGCATTTTTTTCCCGGCTTCACCAGTGTCTCCCAGACATCGTTCTCCTTTCGCTTCAGAAGCAGGATCTCGATCGCTGCGTCTGTCCCCACTTTATGGCCATACAGCCGGGCAGGGATCACCTTTGTGTCATTGATCACAAGGCAGTCTCCGGGTTTCAGATATTCCAGCACATCCCGGAAATGTCTGTGCTGCACTTCCCCTGTCACTTTGTCCAAATGCATCAGACGGGAAGCGCTCCGGTCTTCCAGCGGATCCTGGGCGATCAGTTCCTGGGGCAGGTCATAGTAAAAATCACTTGTCTTCATATTCTCTCCAATTATTTATCCACACCGTAAAAATCAACACAGTCTTCTTTCCTGTAATATACTTTGTCTTCCTCCAGAAGTCTGCTCTTTCCATCGCAGACCTCCACAATATTCACCGCGCAGTTCAGTGGCACGCCACCATGCCAGAAATCGCTGGTATCCGTATAAACATTCCTAAGCAGCGCCCGTGTGGCACAGCCGTGAGATGCGATCAGGATCGTCTTATCCTGATATTCTTCCTTCCGGATC
>DXEK01000184.1 GCA_019115005.1 Candidatus Fusicatenibacter merdavium
CAAATTTCTTGCAAAAAAATATAGTATTTCCGGAAGTATATGGAAATTATTCCGGTATTGGTGAGATGCCGGTCAGATTTTTCTAAAATGGGCGCTTGTGATGGGCAAAGAAGTGAAGTATAATGAGAAAACAGACCGGATCATTATGATGTTTCGGAGAGATCGTATCGAAAAAGACGGGAAAGGAGCAGTCGGGTGAAAAATATTTATGGCAGGCTGAAAGAAATGCTAAAAAAGGAACCGGCCGTGAAGTTTGCTGCTGTTGTGGAGGGCAGACATCAGGGAATGCAGATTCTCTGGAGTGAAAAAAACTTCTGCTGTACCGGTGAGGAAGCACTTGCACGGCGATGGATCCCTCATCTGGAAGGAGCAGAGGCGGGAATTTGCGTCTGTCTGGATGAGGAGAGGATTTTTGTTCAGCGGTATATTTCTCAGCCGGAGCTGGTGATTCTCGGCGGCGGTCATATTTCCAGAGCGCTGGCTGCACTTGGAAAAACGCTCGGCTTTCGGGTGACAGTAGCAGATGACCGGGAGGAGTTTGCAGCACCGGAGTGGTTTCCGGAGGCGGATCAGGTTTTGTGCGGGGAGTATTCGGAGATCTTTGGCCGGATCCCGGAAACTCAGGCGGATTTTTTTGTGGTCGTGACCCGGGGGCATCTGGGGGACAAGGAGTGCGTCCGCCGGATCCTGCACAGACCGTTTCGGTATGCCGGTATGATCGGAAGCAGAAAAAAAGTGGCGCAGACAAAGGCGGATCTCAGGGAAGAGGGATTTTCGGAGAAGCTTCTGGAGCAGCTTCACGCGCCGATCGGACTGAACATCGGAGCGGTCACGCCGGAGGAGATCGCAGTCAGCATAGCTGCGGAATTGATTCTGGTGAAAAATCAGGAAAAAGCGCAGACCATGGACAAGAGTGTTCTGGAAATGCTGCTGGCTCCCGGGGAAAAAATCCTGGCTATGATCGTGGACAAGAAAGGGTCGGCGCCGCGGGGGGCAGGCGCATGTATGGCTATCCGGGGAGATGGGACATCCGCCGGTACGATCGGTGGCGGTGCGATTGAGTATGAGGTACAGAATCAGGCGCACAGAATGCTCCTGGAGAAGACGCAGACCGACCGGAAAGAATATCAGCTGAATAATATCCACAGTGCGGAGCTTGGGATGATCTGCGGGGGGAGCAATGAAATCCTGTTCTTGAAGATCTCCGGTCCCGCGGTCTGAACTGGGAAGGCGGGAAAAGCAGAAAGTTCTGCAGAACAAAAAGAGCGGTCAGGTAAAATCGTACGATTTTCCTGTTCCGCTCCATCTCTCAAAATTTGCGCTTATTGCTGTTTTGTTTCATTCGTTGGTCTGCAGATTCCTCTGCCGATATCAGTTAAAGGGAACGTAATCTGAACCGGACAGAAGAGCAGAGATGCTTTCAAAATATGCTGCATTTTCCTGCATGAAATCTATAACTTTTTCTTTCCAGGTTTTCTTTGTTTTAGACATTTGAAATGCCTCCTTTCATTCTCTCTGTGTTGTTCTTTTCCGTTTACATGTATATCATATCATGGAAAAGTGGTCGGAATTAGTATAATAATTGATATGTTGTTGGATGATATTGACATTTTCGGGTGAAAAACGGAGGAAAGTATCAAATGAATCATGTTATATATAAACAGATCTATGATCTGGACAAGACCGGGATCAGTATTCATTATTATACACAGAGAGGCGAATATACGCCGCCGCACTGGCATTCGGCTTTGGAACTGCATTATGCACTGAACGGTACCGGCGAGATCTTCTTTGAAAATAGAAAACATGCACTGGTCAGCGGGGAATTTCTGCTGGTGGACTCCAACGTGATCCATCACACCCAGTGCGCCAGAGTGTCCATGGGGATCTCCATCTATGTGTCGCGGGAATTTTTGAAAAGGTATGTGCCGGATCTTGACGCCTATCACCTGGAATGTTCCAGGGAAACGCTTGCCAGGGAAAAACTGGACAGTTATCTGAAAATCTGCGAGATGATGAAAGAACTGCCCAGAATGTACATCCGCCAGCCGGTGGGATATGAGATGCGCTGCGAGGCGATCGTTATGGACGTTATGTTTCTGCTGTTGAATGATTTTGCGGTCAGGGAGATCAAAGAGGAAAGTTCCAGAGACGTCAGGGTGATGGAGCGGCTCAATGAAATCAATGCCTATGTCAGAGAACATTATAAAGAACCGATCTCCCTGGAGGCGATCTCCTCTCATCTGGGATTGAGCAGAGAATATTTCTGCCGGTTCTTTAAGCAGCATATGGGGATCAACTATGCACGCCACGTAAACCTGGTCCGTCTGGTCCACATATACGATGACATCGTAAATACGCAGGACAATATCATGGTCATCGCTGAAAAACATGGGTTTACCAATTACAAACTGTTTACAAAAATGTTCCGGGAGATCTACGGCTGCACGCCCAGCAGTGTACGGAAAGGGAAGTAGATGAGACTGGACTTTTTTCAGACGCTGCTGTATGATAAAAGAAAAGCGGACGAGCCGCGCAGAGAAAAGGAGAAGAGACTATGAAAGACCAGAACTGTGGATACTGTATGAGGGGGGAGCTGCTGGACGAATTCGGGATTTTTATCTGTGATCTTCAGGTCAGCAGTCTGATCCTGTTTAAAGAGCAGAGTCATCCGGGAAGATGCATCGTTGCGTATAAGGATCATGTCAGCGAGATCGTGGATATCAGCGATGAGGACAGAAATGCATTTTTCGCAGATGTAAACCGCGCTGCGAAAGCGATTCATGCGGCGTTCCATCCGGATAAAGTAAATTACGGTGCTTACGGTGATACAGGATGCCATCTGCATATACATCTGGTTCCGAAGTATAAGGATCAGTTTGAGTGGGGCGGTGTGTTCCAGATGAATCCGGGCCAGAAGTACCTGACAGAGGAAGCGTATGCGGAGATGATCGAGAAGATCAAAGCGAATCTTTGAACTTTTGTGAAATCGTGTTGATCGTCCACTGCCTGCGCCGATGTCATGGATGATTATGAAAAAAGGTGGAAAATGAATGAAAAAAATACCGCCTGCGGTGGAAAATGAGACTGCCCCAGGCGGTATTTTTATGTGCAGCGTTTCGGCCGGTGCTGTGTTCCTGCGGCGCACAACACCTTCTCTTGGCTCGCTGTCTGCTGGAAGAAAAAAGATGCAGGAAAATTTCCTGCATCGATCTTTAGTAGCGAGAGGGGGATTTGAACCCTCGACACTGCGGGTATGAACCGTATGCTCTAGCCAACTGAGCTATCTCGCCGCATACAACAAAAAAGAGAATGAAAATAGCGAGAGGGGGATTCGAACCCTCGACACTGCGGGTATGAACCGCATGCTCTAGCCAACTGAGCTATCTCGCCACAAGGATTTCAGGTTGTTCGACATAAATATGGGGCCTATAGGGCTCGAACCTATGACCCTCTGCTTGTAAGGCAGATGCTCTCCCAGCTGAGCTAAGACCCCATGTTTTTGTTGCGTTTCGCAACCTACTTTGCTATTATATAATTAAACGACAGGATTTGTCAATAGAAAATTTAAAAAAATTCACGCAAAAGGCGGCCGCTCAGCCGGTTTAGCAGTTTCAGCAGAAGAAAGACGTTTCAAGATGGAGAGAGAAAATGCACGAATCATTCTTAAAGAACTTTACAGATATTATTTTTTTGGAAGATGAACCGCAGAGGGCGGATGTGATCTTTATTCCGGGAAATGGATGGCCGCAGATGGCACAGAGGGCGGCAGAACTGTGGAAGGAGGGGATGGCGCCCTGGCTGCTTCCTTCCGGGCGGTACAGTGTCATAAAAGGAAGATTTGGCGGAGTGACTGCAGAACAGGAGCGTTATCCGGGACCGTATGCGACAGAGTGGGAATTCCTCCGGGATGTGCTGGTGAAAGAAGGAATTCCGGAATCGGCGATCCTTCGGGAGGACAGTGCCACCTATACATATGAAAATGCCATTTATTCCAGGAAAGTTACGGATCAGGTTGGGATTTCGGTGCATCGGGGTATCATCTGCTGCCAGAGTCACCATGCGAGGAGATGCAGGATGTACTATCAGCTGCTCTATCCGGAGACGGAATTTCTGGTGGTGCCGTCGGATACGGAGGTGGGCAGGGAAACCTGGTATCGGTCGGAGCGAGGGATTCAGCTGGTCTTAGGTGAAATTGAACGGTGCGGCGGACAGTTTCACCAGATATTGAGGGAAAAATTTCTATAAATTGTGGTAAAATTTCAAGGTTTATGGTATACTATTTCTAACGTAAATTTTCACAGAGAGTGTCCGCGGATGTTTTCCGGAAAAGCCGGACGGATCGGTTTTGAAGGAGGATACGGCGCGGACAGTTACGTTCTATTAAACGAAAAGGTTGGTGGCGAACATGAACAAAATTGATGAATTGGTGGATATCCTGAAAAAAAGGGAAAGCGATGAAGAAAGACCCAAAAATGTCATTTTGTGGGTTCTGGCAATCATCGGCGTGGTAGCTGCCGTTGCCGGTATCGCTTACGCAGTATATCGTTTCGTGACCCCGGATTATCTGGAAGATTTCGAGGACGATTTCGATGATGATTTTGACGATTACTTTGAAGATGAAGAAGGAGAAGAGTAAGTCGAAAGCAGGATGAATGAAAAAGCTTCGGCGCCTGAGGCTGCCGGAAGATCACTGGTTGGATTTTCCGGCGGTTTCCAGTCTGCGCCGGAGCTTTTTTCGGGTATGAAAAAAGTATATGGATCCTGCCGGGAGCAGAATGAGGGAGAAGGGTATGCAGAAAACGAATACAAAGGATATGACGAGCGGAAGTCCGGTAAAACTGTTGTTATTTTTTGCGGTTCCGCTGATGCTGGGGAATCTGTTCCAACAGATGTATACGATGGTGGATACGATCATCGTGGGAAAGGGCGTCGGTGTGGAAGCGCTTGCGTCGCTGGGAGCTGCGGACTGGCTGAACTGGCTGTTTCTGGGACTCGTGACGGGACTGACCCAGGGATTTTCTATCCAGATGGCACAGCTATACGGAGCAGGCCAGAGGGAGAGACTGAAGCAGACGATCGGGACTGCCGTTCTGCTCACCGTAGGCGCGGCGGTGTTGTTTGTGCTTGTGGGACAGGGCGGTCTGCGGTTTTTCCTGGATCTGATGCACACGCCGGACAATATTTATGCAGGGGCAGAGATCTATCTGCGGATTATGTTCGGAGGGATCCCGGTGATCCTGGCCTATAATCTGTCGGCCTCTATGCTGCGGGCGCTGGGTGATGGAAAGACACCGCTGTACGCGATGGTCATCGCTGCCTGCATCAATGTGGTGCTGGATCTTGTGTTTGTCATGGTGTTCCACTGGGGAATCCCGGGAGCGGCAGCGGCCACTGTGATCGCGCAGGTATTTTCTTTTCTGTACTGTTTTATGGTGATCCGGAAGATGGAGGCGCTGAGCATCCGTAGAGAAGATCTGCGGATGGACCGGGGGATCGCTTCACGGCTTCTGATGCTGGGTATGCCGGTGATGTTTCAGAATATCATCATCAGCGTCGGCGGAATGGTGGTACAGTACGTGATCAATGGATTCGGATTTCTTTTTGTGGCAGGCTTTACGGCCACCAACAAACTGTATGGTCTGCTGGAAATGGCGGCGATCTCGTTTGGCTATGCGGTCACGACTTACACGGGTCAGAATCTCGGCGCTGGGCGGCTGGACCGTATCCGGACTGGAATGCGCAGCGCGATGGCGATGGCGGCGGTGACTTCTGTGGTGGTGTCCGCAGTGATGTTGATATTCGGACCGGCGATCCTGCGGCTGTTTGTGTCGGGGGATCCGGCTCAGATGGACGAGGTTGTGGGCATCGCCTTCCATTATCTGTCGGTGATGAGCTATTTTCTGGTGATCCTGTATGCGCTGCATGTGTACCGCTGCGGACTGCAGGGGCTGGGAGATACGGTGATGCCGATGGTGTCCGGAGTCGCGGAGTTCGTGATGCGTGTCAGCGCTGCGCTGCTTCTGCCGATGGTCATCGGACAGAACGGTGTGTTTTATGCGGAGATTCTGGCATGGACCGGAGCGGCGGTGATCCTGATCACGGCTTATTACAGGAAAATGCACAGACTGACGGGTGGACAGAAAACCCGTACAGTGGAACGGAACAGAGACGAAGAAACATAAAGGAGAATCGATGGAAATGAAAAAAGGTGAGATCTGCGAGGGAATCATTGAGCGGGTGGATTTCCCGAACAAGGGGATCGTCCGGGTGGAAGATGAGAAGGTCATTGTCAAAAACGGGATTCCCGGACAGAAGGTACGATTTGTGATCAATAAGAAGAGAAAAAATAAGGCGGAAGGGAGACTTCTCGAGGTCCTTGAAAAATCTCCGCTGGAAACACGGGAACCGGTGTGCAGCCTGTTTCCGGCGTGCGGCGGGTGCATGTATCAGACGATGCCTTACCGGGAGCAGCTGAAAATGAAGGAGACTCAGGTGCGGGGACTGCTGGACGAGGCGATCGCCGCAGCGGGACAGACGGATGCACAGGGGAAAGCAGATTATGTCTTTGAAGGCATCAAGGGAAGCCCGAAGGAATTCGGTTACCGGAACAAGATGGAGTTTTCTTTTGGAGATGAGTATAAGGATGGTCCGCTTTCTCTGGGACTGCACAAAAAAGGGAGCACCTATGATGTGCTGACCGCGTCCGACTGCAAGCTGGTTCACGAGGATATGACAAAGACCCTGAATTGTGTGCTGGAATATTTTCGTGAACGGAAGACGCCCTATTACCGGAAATTGTCCCATGAGGGATATCTGCGTCATCTGCTGCTGCGCCGTTCGGAGAGCAGCGGGGAGATCCTGGTCTGTTTGATCACCTCCAGCCAGAGGGAGGAGCCGATGGAACCGCTGGTGGAGCAGACGCTGAAACTCCCGCTGGAGGGAAAGATCGTCGGATTTCTTCATGTTATCAATGATTCGCTGGCGGATGTGGTAAAGAGCGATGAGACGAGGATCCTGTACGGACAGGATTATTTTTACGAGACGATCCTGGATCTGAAGTTTAAGATCACTCCGTTTTCCTTCTTCCAGACGAATTCACTGGGAGCGGAGGTGCTGTACAGCACTGCGCGGGATTATATCGGCGAGACGAAGGATAAGACGGTGTTTGACCTGTACAGCGGAACGGGAACGATCGCTCAGATTCTTGCACCGGCGGCAAGGGAAGTGGTCGGCGTCGAGATCGTGGAGGAGGCTGTGGAGGCGGCAAAGGAAAATGCCGCGGGAAACGGTCTGGAGAACTGCCGGTTTATCGCCGGGGATGTGCTGAAAGTGCTGGACGATATTCCGGAAAAGCCGGATCTGATCGTGCTGGATCCGCCGCGGGAAGGGATCCATCCGAAGGCACTGCCGAAGATCATTGACTACGGAGTTGACCGGATCTTATATATTTCCTGCAAACCGACCAGCCTGGCGCGGGATCTGGAGATGCTGATCGGACGGGGGTATCGGGTGGAGAAGGTCTGCCTGGTAGATATGTTCTGTTCGACGGTGCATGTGGAAGTCGTCACATGTCTACAAAGGGTGAATTCGTAGAAATCCTTGAATTTACGCACTTTTCGAGGGTTTTCAAGTTCAATAAGACTTCGGAAATAGGACGAAAAAAAGAGATTTTTAACG
>DXEK01000185.1 GCA_019115005.1 Candidatus Fusicatenibacter merdavium
AAATGAAAATTTAGTTTGGAGGTGTACAGTTTGGCTAACATTAAATCCGCAAAGAAAAGAATCCTTGTAAATCAGACAAAGGCTGCGCGCAACAAATCCATCCGTTCCGCAGTTAAGACTTCTATGAAAAAAGTAGAGGCTGCAGTTGCTGCAAACGATAAGGCAGCAGCAAATGCCGCATTGACAGATGCGATTTCTACGATCAGCAAGGCTGCTTCAAAAGGCGTTTACCACAAAAACAACGCTGCAAGAAAAGTTTCCCGCCTGAGCAAAGCTGTAAACTCGATCGCATAAATAAATTATTGAACAATAAAAACTCCTGGCTATACCGTCATGTAGCCGGGAGTTTTTTTATGGGCACGCAGGCAGGTTGCTGCCGTGGGTACTGTGGCGGATAGGGAAGGAATCTTCAGGAACTGTACCGGATGATCAGAAGTTCGACGCTCATCACATCGGTCAGCCGTCCGGTTTTTACCGCCTCTTCTGTGTCTACACAGTCTTCGACGGCTTTTTTCAGATCCTCCCGTTCATATTTCCTTGCCATCGGCAGATAGTTTCTGACAACAAAATTCTGCAGGCCGGTCCGCTTGGCGATGGTCGCCTGATCACAGCCTTCCGCGGCAAGTTCTTTCACCTGAAGGAGCAGATTAAACTGCCTGGCGAGGAGGAAAAGGATTCTCATCGGCGGCTCCTTGAGCGAAAGGAGATCGTAATACAGATCCAGCGCTCTGCGCTGACGTTTTTCCGTAACCGCTCGGATCATGTCGAAGATGCGGTTGGTGATCTGTGTGGTACACACGGCCTCGATATCGGCAGAAGTGATCACGTCTCGTCCCATTGTATAAGCGAGCAGTTTGTCGAGTTCCCTCTCTATATTTCCCATGTCCGTTCCGGTTTTTCCGAGAAAAAGTTCCATATCCGGACGGGTGATCTTTTTGTTTTCTTTCTTCAGGATGCTGAGCACCCAGGTCATCAGCGTCTTTTCATCCTGTGTGGAAAATTCCACGGCACGGCCGTATTTCTGAACGGCTTTGTACATGCGGTTTCTCTTATCCACCTCGTCTTCCACAAAAAGGAAACAGATATAATCCGGAAGATTGTTCATGTAATCCGCCAGTTCCTCAGACTTGTTTTTAAAAAAGCCTGTATGTTCCATCAGAATGACACGGCGGTCTGAGAAAAAGGGCATCGTCTCCGCCAGGTCGATCACTTCCCGCACATTGATCCCCTTGCCCTCAAAACGGGAAAAATTCATCGTGTCATCAGCGGAGACCAATGCCTGAAGCAGTTTATGTTTGTACTGCTGCTTCAGATAGGCTTCGTCGCCGTAAAGCAGGTAGGTTTTTTTATAATCCTGATTTTTGATGTCTTCATTAATGCTTTTCATACAGTCCCCCGTTTTCTTCATATTGTATCGTCTGATGTGCGTTTTTATTTACAGAAGATGAATGTCTGCTACTTATTCTAAGCTATTTCTGTGCGGAAGGCAAGGCGTATCTGAGAATTGCAGATTGGGATGGTAATAGTTGAGCCATTGAAAATTGCTTTGCGATGGGCTGGATGTTCACAGGCGCCACGTTTTCATGCGGTCAGCGTAGTAAATGTGCAGAGTTGGGTGAATTGTTACCGATGGAATTCTTTTAAAATATGAGTAAAAAAAAGTTATATGGAGATGCTTATGTCAAAGGAAATTGCTGCTGTCATACTGTGGCAGCCGGCGGGAAAGGAGATTCTTATGATTGGAAGGTTCAGAGTCCGCACAGATCTTGCAATGGAGAATGGAGAAAAATTTGAGAAGGACCGGGTGGAGATTCCGGGAGTGGAGATCAAAAAGCGTTACAACCGGAGACGGGAATTGTGGACCACGCTGGTAAAAATTGAGACGGAGCAGGGTGCGAGGCTGATGGAAAAGCCTGTGGGAACGTATGTGACAATGGAAGCGCCCAACCTGGCTGTGCCTGACGATGAGTACCATCGGGAAATCTCGGAAGAGATCGCCAGATGTCTGAAAAAGATGCTCCCGGAGGATCGTGACTGTTCTGTGCTGGTGGTGGGGCTTGGGAACCGGGAGATCACTGCGGATGCTCTCGGCCCTATGGTCGTGGACAATCTGAATATCACCAGACACATTGTCAATGAATACGGAGCGGCAGCCATGGGAGAAGAGCATGTGATCCGGGTGAGCGCCTTGGTTCCAGGCGTTATGGCACAGACGGGAATGGAGACGCAGGAGATCGTCCAGGGGGTGATCGATGCGACAAAACCGGATGTGCTGGTGGTGATTGACGCACTGGCTGCGCGCAGCATCCGGCGTCTGAACTGTACGATCCAGCTTACGGACACCGGGATCAGCCCCGGTTCCGGTGTGGGAAATTACAGGACAGGCCTGAACCGGGAAACAGTGAAGGTTCCTGTCATCGGGATCGGAGTTCCGACCGTTGTGGACGCTGCGACGATCATTCACGATGCAGTTTCAGAACTTCTGGAATCACTGGAAGACTCGGAGATGGACGAATTTCTTTCGGAGCTGATCAGTCCGTCGCTGATGAGTATGTATGTGACGCCAAAGGATATCGATGAGACAGTAAAACGTCTGAGTTTTACGATCTCCGAAGGATTGAATCTGGCATTTTCACAGTCCGAGATCCCGCGGCAGGCGGCGGGGCATCAGGCTTAGAGCGCAGCAGACCTGTTGTCAGCTTTTACGGCTATGAGGAGGTCTTTCCGGAGAAGGTTGGACATATCATAATTAAAGGTGATGATATGAATGATCTGGAAAAGAAGGTGCGTGCGGTGCTGATCCTGTGCGTGATCCTTGTGGGGATATATCTGGCGGGGAAATGTTATAGTCTCTGGGAGAGGAAGAATACCGGGCAGACAGGCCAGATCCTTGGGCAGGCATATGTACAGGCGGGAGAACATGCGGCGGAATTGTTTCTGCCCGGGATGGAATACAGCCAGGAGGAAATGCCCCGGGACTTTTTCACCGCTGTGCTGCAGACTGTGGAAGAGCAGTTCCCGATTCTGACATTCGGGGAGACGGACTGCGGAGAAGAAGCGATCATTGAAGATGCGGAAACGGCCGATGCAATCCGGGAAGAGAATGAAAAACTGATCGCGGAGAAAAGCCAGGCGGAGAATCAGGCACAGGCTGTCACAGATGAAAATCAGCAGGCGCAAAGCAGTCTGTCCGGTGATCCTCAGAGTGACCAGGCAGACGGAACGAAGGACAGCGGAACCGCGGACGATCAGGCCGGCGGAACGGAGAGCAGTCAGGCGGACAGTTCCGGAACGCAGCAGGAACAGGTACAGGAGACCGCGCAGATTCCGGAAGGCACGGCGACACAAAAACAGGTGGAGATTCCAAGAGAACAGCTGGCAGATTTTAATTATCTTCTGAACAATTTCTTTGTCGTAGATCCTACGACCACTGCGCTGGAGTCCCAGATCAACGCAGATACGTTGCTGGGAATGGATATGAGCCTGGAAAAAGATCCCGACAATCCGCAGATCCTGATCTATCACACCCATTCCCAGGAGGGTTTTGCGGATTCTGTGGACGGGGATACCTCCACGACGGTTATCGGCGTGGGTGATTATCTTGCGCAGCTGTTGCAGGAGCGGTATGGATATCAGGTACTGCACATCACGGATACCTTCGACATTGTGGATGGCCAGATCGACCGCAGCGCGGCCTATAATTATGCGGAACCGGTGATCAGCCAGGCCCTGCAGGAACATCCGACCATCGAGATCGTGATCGATCTGCACAGGGACGGGGTGGATGAGTCCAAGCATCTGGTCACAGAGGTAAACGGAAAACAGACTGCCCAGGTCATGTTTTTCAACGGACTCAGCAGAACAAACCAGAACGGAGAGATCTCTTATCTGCCAAATCCCTATATCGAGGATAACCTGGCGTTTTCTTTTCAGCTGGAATATCTGGCGAAACAGTATTATCCCGGGTATACGAGATGCATCTACCTGAAAGGCTACCGTTATAATCTGCATCTGAAGCCCCGGTCGCTGCTGCTGGAGGTGGGGGCGCAGACAAACACGGTGGAGGAAGCCAAAAATGCGATGGAACCCTTTGCGGATCTTCTCTATAAAGTGTTGAACGGGGAAGGGAACGGGTGACTGAGTTATCACGGAGTATGTTGTGTCTGTTATCTATCGTTTTTGTCTGCTATGTCTGCGGGCGGATGATCTGCTGTCTGCTTCTTTTCCTTTATGTGAAAGGGTGCAGACAGCAGATCATTCGCTTTTTTCATTTTGTCATACTCTTAAATTTTATGAGGTAATATATTAGCATTGCAGGAATATTGTATGTTTTGCCGGTTTTCAGGGGACAGAAAACAGGAAAATTGTTAAAATTGGGGACATTATATTAAAATTGTGGTGTGTTGTGGAAGATGATGAATATTGTATAATTTTTCATGAGAAAACTATGAAAAATATACAGATGCTGCCGGGGAAAACGACAGCAGAGAGAAATTGGAGGTATGTGGAATGAAGAAGAACCGGATAGGGTGGCAGATGGCTGCCCGAAAAACGTGGAGGCAGGAGATCCGGCACAACTGGCCGCTTTATCTGCTGATCGCTCCGGCGTTTGTGTTTGCGCTTATTTTCTGTTATCTGCCCATGGGCGGCCTGGTAATGGCCTTTCAGAATTATAAGCCGTGGCTTGGAATCCTTGGTTCGGAATTTGTGGGTCTGGAAAATTTCCGGCAGATCTTTGAGTTTCAGGAATCTTATCAGGCTATTATCAATACGCTGATTATTGCTGTCAGCAAAATCATTCTTGGTCTGGTTGTTCCGGTTATTATGGCTTTGCTTCTTAACGAGGTAAAAAATGTAGGATTAAAAAAAGGCATTCAGACCTTGGTTTATCTCCCTCATTTCCTTTCCTGGGTTACTGTGGCAGGAATGTTGAGAGATATCCTGGGACTTGACGGTATTGTCAACAGCTTTCTGCAGAATCTGGGGATCGAACCGATCTTCTTTCTCGGTGAAGCCGGGATGTTCCGTCAGATCGTGGTGATTTCCGATCTGTGGAAAGGCTTTGGCTTTGGGATGATCGTCTATCTGGCGGCAATCGCCAATATTGATCAGAGTCTTTATGAGGCGGCGGAGATGGATGGCGCCAATCGCTGGCAGCAGACACTCCATATTACGCTTCCGGGGATCATGCCGATGATCATCGTGATGGCGACGTTGAGCCTTGGAAATGTCCTCAATGCAGGCTTTGACCAGATCTACAATCTGTATTCTCCGCTTACATACAGTACCGGTGATATCATTGATACCTATGTGTACCGGCAGTCCCTGGTCAACGGACAGTACAGCTTCGGTACTGCGGTAGGCCTGTTCAAATCGGGCATTGGTCTTCTGCTGACGGTTGTCTCTTACAGAATCGCATATAAAGTAGCCGGTTACCGAATTTTCTAAGGGAGGAATATGAAAATGCGTCGTTCATCTTTGAGCAGAAAAATATTTGTGGTCTGCAATACAGTGTTTCTGGTGGCGGTGGCGCTGCTCTGCCTTCTGCCGCTGGTGAATCTGCTGGCGATCTCTTTCAGCGGAAAGAGCGCGGCCAACAGCGGAATCGTTACGTTCTGGCCGGTAGATTTTACGCCGCTGGCTTACATAAAAACTTTCAATAACAATAACTTTGTCCGGTCGATCATCATCGCGCTTCTCCGTACATCGATCGGCACCATTCTCAGTATGTTCATCATTACAACGGCCGGATATGCTCTTTCCAAAGAGTTCCGCGGTCGGACGGCGCTGATGTGGTTTTTTGTATTCACAATGCTTTTCAGCGGCGGCCTGATTCCCAGTTATATGGTAAATACTTCTCTGGGATTGAAAAACAACTTTCTGGTATACATACTTCCGGGCGCGTTCGGATGTTATAACCTGATTCTGATCATGAACTTCTTCAAGTCGATTCCAAAGGCGCTGGAAGAGGCGGCGCTGATTGACGGTGCCAGCTTTTTCACGGTGCTGCGGAAGATTTATCTCCCATTGTCGAAGGCAGGGCTTGCAACGGTGGCATTGTTTATTATGGTTGGAAACTGGAACGAATGGTTCACAGGAATTCTGTATATGTCGGACACAAAAAACTATCCGCTGGCTTCTTTCCTGCAGGTGATTGTCGTACAGGGAAATCAGCGGGATCTGGCGCTGGATCCCACTTCGGCAGCGGCAATGTCAGAACGGACGATCAAGGCGGCACAGGTCTTCATCGGAGCGCTGCCGATTCTGATGGTATATCCGTTTCTGCAGAAGTACTTTGTAAAAGGAATCGTAATGGGAGCGGTAAAGGAATAATTTAGTAGCTGTCTGAAGCGCCGCGCGCCGGAGTTATAAACTCCGCCCCGGAGAAATGAAACAGTTACAGGAATTATAAAGAATTAAAGGAGGATCAAGAGATGAAAAACAAAAAAAGACAGGCAGTGCTTTCACTGGCGCTGGCATCCGTTATGTTGCTGGGCGGCTGCGGACAGAATACGCAGGAGAGCCAGGAACAGACAGCAGTAAAAAATGCGGACGGAAAGTATGAGCCAACATTGACGATCAATATTGCCAAACAGCTCGACGAGAATGCCGGAAGAGTAGGAGATCCTGTCCCGCTGTTTTCTGTAAACTCCGGAATTTATCTGCCTGGAAGCTGGCAGGAGGATGAGTCGGGCAATCTTACTTACGGTTCCATCAATGAAGGCAACAAAGAGACGCTGGAGCGCATGGCAGAATGGCATGCAAATGGATGGATTTTCCAGGAGGCAGCGGCCACGGGAGCCTGGGACGCGATGACCCAGTTTACAGAAGGAAAAGCGGGGATCTTTATCGGAAGACCATGGTGTATCGATTCTGTACGTGATGTGACCAGTGTGGATCCGAATGCTGTCATCAAGGCATATCCGAATATCTGCCAGGACAACGGGGATCCGGCTTATCAGACCGCTCAGACCAATGACGGATGGCTGATGTTTAATGCGGACTTTGATAATATGGAAGCGTTCTTTACCTATTATGACTGGCTGTATGATGCTGTGTTTGGAACCGGAGATTTCCAGTATGGATATCTGGAAGGGTACGACTATGATATCGTGGATGGAGAAGTTGTATATGACACCAGCAAATTTGATCCGCCGGTTACCGATCCTTTTATGCCTGGAAAGTCTACCGTTCTGAAAAATACACCGACGCTTGACACTATGCAGGCGTATGCAGATGTAAGCAGCGGAGAGGAAGCGACGACCAGTGAACAGATCAAGGCGCAGGCAGCTTTTGAGACGACACCGGACACTGCCGAAGGCTATGTGATCGCCAATGAGCACAGAGATGAACTGATCTCCAATCTGTTTAACGGAGAACCCACGGATACGATGCAGCAGAAATGGGAACAGCTGCAGACAATGGAAAAACAGGTATATACCAATATTATCTATGGAAAAGAGTCTCCGGACGCTTTTGATCAGTTTGTAAGCGACTGGAAAGCACAGGGCGGTGACCAGATCACAGAAGAAGTAAATGAGTGGTATCAGTCAGTAAAATAGTGTATGGGGAATTGTTCCGGAAAGGACAATTCCCTGTATCTGCTTATTGTAACAGCTCAGCCATCGGAACTGTTACTGCTTATTTACAGAAGCGGTTCAGCTATCTGACTTTTAGATGAATGGCAGTTAGTGTTAACGGACCGGGTGAGGTGACAGATGAAAAAGGTAAGATCGATATTCAAAATTTTTATGGTGTTTCTTGTGATGATAGCGGTAGGTTTTATGATATTGTATGCTTACGGTACAGGAAGCCTGAAGGAATCCCTGATTCAGACGACGACGCTTCAGATGAAATACTCAAAAACACTTCTGGAGCAGAAAATCAAGGAGATTGAAATCGAAGCGGACGGAATCCTGAACAGTGACGATCTTAAAATGCTCAGTCTGTCCATCGAAGATCAGGACCTCTATCAGTATGTTCAGTATGTCAACCGAATGAAAGAATATCTGAGACAGCGTCAGAAAAGCAATGTGGGAATGGGACAGTTTGTGTTGTACTGGCCGGAAACAGAGAGGATCGTTGCAACGGTAGCTCTGAACAATGTCAATCAGAAGCTTCTTGCTCAGATGGAGGATAACCGCTGGCTGATCTGTGACAATGAAGTGTATTTTGTAAGACGATATATTACGGATTGGACGGAAAATTATTTTACTTTGGCGATCGATGGAGAGGAGATGGAGAAAATTATTTTAAATCCGGATATGTGGTCTATCCATTGAAAGAGACAGGCGGCAGACTCACGATGGAATACTGTGACAACGTGGATTTTGGTACTGATTCATCAGAAGTGTAATTGTATAAAAAGATAATATCGACGTATTTTTTCATAGGATATGACCTGTTATTGAGCGGTCCGGTGTGATACATTAGGGATATCAGCCGAGACTGTGATGTGAAAGGAGAGGTATCGTATGAAATTTACAGAGGGTTACTGGCTGCCGAGCGAGAAGGCGAACGCGTCTTATGCGATGCAGGCTTATGAGGTGGAGAAGATCCCGGGCGGAATGCGGATCCTTGCGACGACGAAAAAGATCGAGAACCGCGGCGCAACGCTGAATCTTCCGACGATCACGATTGAATTTGTCGCGCATACGCCGGATACGATTTCCATGGAGGCATGGCATTATGAGGCGTATGACACGAATGTTCCCGAGTTCGAGAAGGACGAGGGGATTTTCGAGAATGTCCGTGTGACGGTGAAGGAAGACGAGGCGGTGCTGGATACGGGAAAGGTACAGGTCCGTGTGCGGCGCCCGGATTTTTCCTACACCTTTGAGGCGGACGGAAAGGTTTTGACCGGCAGTGGTTTCCGCAATCTTGGGTATACGCGCTGGAACCGGAAAGAAAGCACAATGCTTCCGGCAAACAATTATATGTGTGAGGACTATGAGCCGTACATGGTCAGCGAACTGTCCCTGCAGGTGGGAGAGTGCGTGTATGGTCTGGGCGAACGCTTTACGTCTTTTGTCAAGAACGGACAGGTCGTGGATACCTGGAATGAGGACGGCGGCACAGCGTCTCAGGTTTCCTATAAATGTGTGCCGTTCTATATGACGAACAACGGCTATGGTATCCTGGTGGACAGCACGGACCGGGTGTCCTTTGAGGTCGCCAGCGAGAAAGTGGAGTATGTGGGAGTCTCTGTTCCGGGAGAGCGGATCAAATATTATCTGTTCCATGGGCCGGATCCAAAGGATATCATGAGAGAGTACACGAAGCTGACCGGGCGCCCGGCGCTTCCTCCGGCCTGGTCTTTTGGCCTGTGGCTCTCTACTTCTTTTACGACCAATTATGACGAGGCGACGACGACTTCTTTCATTGAGGGAATGGAGCAGAGAAATATTCCGCTGAGTGTGTTTCATTTTGACTGTTTCTGGATGCATGAATTCCACTGGTGTGATTTTGAGTGGGACAAACAGTGCTTCCCGGACATCCGTGCAACGCTGAAGAAATATCATGAGAAGGGACTTCATATCTGTGTGTGGATCAACCCTTATATTGCCCAGGGAACCGAGTTCTTCCGTGAAGGCGTGAGGAACGGTTATCTGTTGAAGCGGGCCGACGGGCGCGGCGTATGGCAGACGGATAACTGGCAGGCCGGTATGGGACTGGTGGATTTCACAAATCCCGATGCGGTAAAGTGGTATACGGACAAGCTGCAGACGCTCTTGGACTGCGGGGTGGACTGCTTCAAGACGGATTTCGGGGAGAGGATTCCGGTGGATGTGGTTTACCATGACGGAAGCGATCCTCAGGCGATGCACAATTATTATACATATCTTTACAATCAAGCAGTGTTCGAACTGCTGGAGAAAAACCGTGGAAAAAATGAGGCGGTATTGTTTGCCAGAAGTGCGACAGTGGGAGGACAGAAATTCCCGGTTCACTGGGGCGGGGACTGTTCTGCCAATTATCCGTCCATGGCGGAGACGCTGCGCGGCGGACTGTCCTTTGCGATGAGCGGATTCTCTTTCTGGAGTCATGATATCTCCGGGTTTGAGAACACGGCGACACCGGATCTGTATAAACGTTGGGCGGCGTTCGGCCTGATGTCCACCCACAGCCGCCTGCACGGTTCTCAGAGTTACCGTGTGCCGTGGCTGTTTGACGAGGAAGCCAGCGATGTTGTCAGATTCTTCACCAACCTGAAGTGTCGTCTGATGCCATATATTTACCAGAAGTCTGTGGAGGCTCACGAGGAAGGAATCCCGGTGATGCGCCCGATGGTTTTCGAGTATCCGAGGGATCCGGCGGTGAGATATCTGGATCAGCAGTATATGCTGGGCGAAACTCTTCTGGCAGCGCCGGTGCTCCGGGAGGATCATGTGGCCGAGTATTATCTTCCGGAAGGCGTCTGGACCGATCTGCTCACCGGAGAGAGCAGAGAGGGCGGCAGATGGTATCAGGGAACGTATGATTATTTCTCGATGCCGTTGTACGTAAGACCGAATTCCATTCTGGTGATAGGCAGTGAAGAGACGCGTTCGGATTATGACTACAGTGCGGATGCCACGGTGCGAATCTACCAGCCGCAGGAAGGAGTGCATATATCTGCGAAGATTCCGGATCTGCTGGGTAATACGGTGAACACCATTTATGCGGTAAAGCAGGACGGACAGATCCGGGTTTCTGTGGAGGGAAGTCATACAGACCTGAAGATCGAGGTTTATGAAGGAAATGAGAAAAAAGAAGCCGTTCTGAAAGCCGGACAGTCCCGGATCATTGCCGGCTGATGATCCCTGACGGGATTTTTGGCTGAGAGGAGAAAGAAGCGGGAATACTGTGTGCTGTACATGCACTGCAGTATTCCCGCTCTTTCTCAAATATACAGAATCAAAGCTGAACGCCGTTTCTGGTCAGCAGTTCTCTTGCCGTGTCGACGGAATCTACGCCTTCTCTGTTTTTCACAGGGGCAAATTCGTTCTCTCTGACGATTTCATAGGGCAGGCAGCTGTCCATCATGTGGATCATGTCCAGAACCAGCTCTTCAAACTTGTAACCATTGGGAGTCTCCGGTTTTACTTCTTCCCCTTTTTCATTGATATAAGGAATCTTTTTTTCAACAATGTGGACCGGAAGCTTCTGGGTACGGATCTCCTCCAGCCGTTTCAGGCGGAACAGATAATTCAGCGTTACCCCGAAGTTGTACAGAAGATTTCCGTTCTCATCTCTGAGCAGCCGCATATCGTCTGTCATCTCGTAATATTCCACAATGGCAGGCTTTCCGCTTTCTTTGCACAGGACGCCGACACGCTCCTCCGGGGAAGCTTTTCGCACAACCTTGCCTCCGCAGTCACATCCGGAAGCAAGAACCGCGCCAACATAAACCGGATCATTGATCCGCTGCAGTACGTTGTCCACGGAGAACACAGACAGCCATTCGATGCCTTTCTTGTGCATGTCTTCCAGATATCCAGCACGGCACAGGGAGGAAAACCATCCGCCGTTTCCGTTTGGAGAGAGACTAATCCGGTCTTTTGCTTCCAGGAGGACCTTGCCGTTATAGTCTACGGAAGGAGCCATATCCTGACGGAAGAAATGAATATATTCCGGATCGTAACCGAAATAGTCATGTTCACGGAAGAAGGAGGTCGTCTCCTCGTGGTTCTTCTGGCTGGTCATAATATACAGGGGAACCCACGCGCCCGCCTGTTTTACCACGTCCATCAGGTTGTTGATCAGGCATTCAAAAATGTACAGAGGTCTGGTGACGCCGATGTTGAACATTCCTTTCGGTTTGTCAAAGCCGAGACGTGTTCCCTGTCCGCCGGCCAGAAGGACAGCGCCTGTTTTCTGTGCCCGCAGCGCTTCCAGGCCGATGGCTTCAAATTCGTCATGGCGCTGTTCAATTTCAGAAAGTTCCATTGCTCCCAGCGGCTCGATCTTCTTTTCTGCTTCTGTCTCGGAAACAGGTTTCTGTCCCACCATGTGGATCAGATTCCAGTCGATGGCGCTGATCTGTTCCAACAGAGACGCCTGACGGTCGGGTTCCAGTTCCTCATAATATTTCAGAAGATGCAGCTGATCCTGTTCCTGCAATAGGGTATAGATTTGTTCATAGGTTGGTGATGACATGAGTGAATACTCCTTTTCGTGATTTAATGTTTAAATTATATACAATGCCGGAACAGAATGCAAGATGTGGACAGGTTTGCGGCGGAAAATTGCCGATTGTTTCCATGAATATTCTGTGCTATACTGGTAACAGTTCAGCCGGGCTGCGGATTTGCCGCGCAGACCGTGCGGAAATATGATCCCTGCACTGTCGGTTGGCAGGAAAATACCTGACAGGAAAAGGCCTGGAGAGAGGAAGTTTTTATGCGGAAGATATCGTTGATTGTGCCTTGCTATAATGAAGAGGAGGCATTGCCGATTTTTTATAAGGAAGTCTCGAAGGTAAGTGCCTCTATGCCGGAATTTGAGTTTGAATTTCTGTTTGTGGATGACGGTTCCAAAGACCGTACGCTGGAACTGCTGCAGGAAATCTCGGCGAAAGATGAACGGGTGTTTTATTATTCTTTTTCCAGAAATTTCGGGAAAGAGGCTGCGATGTATGCCGGTTTCTGTAATGCCAGAGGGGATTATGTCGCAGTGATGGATGCGGATATGCAGGATCCGCCGGCGCTTCTTCCGGAGATGGTGGCGGCCCTGGAGAGCGGTGAATACGACAGTGTCGCTACCAGGCGGGTATCCCGGACAGGAGAGCCCCCGATCCGGTCCTTTTTCGCAAGGCTGTTTTATAAGATCATCAATAAAATTTCCGATGCGGATATTGTGGACGGCGCCCGTGATTTCCGGCTGATGCGCCGGGATATGGTGGATGCGATCGTTGAGATGGGAGAATATAACCGTTTCTCCAAGGGGATTTTTGGCTGGATCGGTTTTAAGACCAAGTGGCTTCCCTATGAAAATACGGAGCGTGTCGCCGGGGAGACGAAATGGAACTTCTGGAAACTTTTGAAGTACAGCATTGACGGAATCGTGAATTTTTCCCAGACTCCGCTGATGATCGCTTCCTGGTCCGGAATTTTGTTTACCTTTATTGCCTTTTGTATGATCATCTTTATCTGTGTGCGGAAGCTGATCTTCGGTGACCCGGTGAATGGATGGCCGTCGCTTGTCTGTATTATCATGTTTATCGGAGGGATCCAGCTTTTCTGTATGGGAATTATGGGACAATATGTGTCCAAGACATATATGGAAGTGAAAAAAAGGCCTCATTATATTATCAGAGAAACCAATCGAAAAGATGAAATCCATAAAGTGCAGTAAGGCGGCAGTGTTCCGGAGAGAACTGCCGGGAAACAACGAGTCAGGCTTTTCCGATTGAGGTGGGAACAGTGACAAAGGAGAAAGACCGCAGGTACAGAGCGTTATATGATCAGTACAAGGCAGATGTGTTCGAATATCTGCTGCGGCTGAGCGGTAACAACAAGGAAACTGCGGAGGATTTGTCACAGGAGGTCTGGATCGCATGTTTCAGAAATTTTGATTCCCTTCTGTCAAAAGAGGAAGAGGAACTGCAAAGCTGGATGTATCTTATGTGCAGGAAGAAATTTCTGGAAGAGTTGGCAGGAAGATATCCCGAAAAAGAATGGATCTTTGATATGCTGCCGGACGATCCGGCCGCACGGCAGGCGGAGGAAGAGATGCTCACTCGTCTTTTGCTGGACGGAGAATCGGAAACATTTTCGGAGGAGGAGAGACTGTTTCTTCTCTGTGAAATCGGTAAAATTCCTGTGGATTGGGTTTGGGGCAGAGACATCAAAACGGATCAGACGGCGCCGGCAGATCATACAGCCGCGCTGGAAAGGCTTGAAAAAATTCTGAGAGAAAAATATGCGGATAATCATGAGAACGGCGGCCGGAGACAGTAAAATGGAAGTCACTGCGGATCACGGTTGTCCGGCGTTTTGGAGCGTGTTTGAAAGTTATGGAAATGAATTTTCAGGCACGCTTTCATACACTATGGCAGAGGCGGTATGGCAAAGACGAGGTTTCTGTTGGATAAAATGTGCGCTGTAGTTACAGTTCAGCCAGCTGAACTGTAACGCGCTGTAAGAAGAAAAGCTGTGAGAAAAGCGGTTCTCAGCTGCGGAAAGGAATAGGAAATGGAAAAGCAGATCATTGTAGTGAAAATTGGTACCAGTTCGCTGACGAAAGAGGACGGCAGTCTGAATCCGGAACAGATCATGAATATAACCTCCCAGCTGGCCCGGCTGAGCAGGGAAGGACATAGGATCATCCTGGTTTCCTCCGGAGCCGTGGCGGCGGGATTTGGCAGACTGGGATTTCACAAACGGCCGGTCCGCATCGCTGACAAACAGGCTGCTGCAGCGGTGGGGCAGGGACTTCTGATGGAGGAGTACACCAGAGAATTTCAGCAGTACCAGATTCCGTGCGCGCAGATTCTGCTGAACCGGAGCGATTTTGAGGATCGCAGGAGATATAAAAATATATTCAGTTCGATCTCGGTGCTGCTGAACCGGGGCGCGGTTCCTGTGATCAATGAGAACGACACGATTGCCATTGAAGAACTGAAACTGGGGGATAACGATACGCTGTCCGCCCAGGTGGCGGCTATGATGCATGCGGATCTTCTGATCCTGCTGACGGATATCGACGGGTTATATACCGCCAATCCGGCCGAGGATGAAACGGCCCGCCACATCGATGTGGTGGAAAAGGTGACCGATGATCTGATTCGCGGAGCAGGAGGAGCGGGGAGCAGCAACGGAACCGGCGGAATGCGGACAAAACTGATCGCTGCCAGACTGGCAACAAAGGCCGGTGTTCCTGTGTTTATCTGTTCCTCCAGGGAGAAAGACTCTCTCCTTGGAGCAGTGAACGGGACCGCCCATGGGACGTATTTTAGAGCACCGCTTCGAAATATGAGGACACGTCTGCAGTGGATGGCGTTCTATGCCCAGAGTATGGGGAATCTTTATGTGGACGAGGGAGCTGCAGATGCCCTGCAGAAATATGAGAAAAGTCTTTTGCCCAAGGGGATCGCAGCGATGGAAGGCGACTTTCAGAAAGGTGACGTTGTCAGTGTGTTCCGGAGGGGAACGCATGAGTATCTCGGAAAAGGAATCGTCAATTATTCCCGTCAGGATCTCCAGACGATCATACGGGAAAACCGGAGCCAGATGGAGGCGATCAACCGGGATAACTGGATCGGGGAAAAGAACTGAGAAAAGGAAGAAAAAGTTTGGAGGTAAACTTCCAAATCTACCATTATTGGCGCAGTAAATGCGCCATGAGGAGGTAACCATGGAAGAGAGAGAACGAAGCTGTATGACAACCCTCTGTTATCTGGAAAAAGACGGGTGCTATCTGATGCTGCACCGCACAGCCAGAGAACATGATGTCAATAGGGATAAGTGGATCGGCGTCGGTGGTCATTTTGAAAAAAACGAATCCCCGGAGGAATGCCTGATGCGGGAAGTGAAGGAGGAGACAGGATATACGCTGACAGATTACAGATTCCGCGGACTGGTGACCTTCTGTACGGAGACACTCTGCGAGTATATGTGTCTGTACACGGCGGACGGCTTTACAGGAGTTCCGATCGAATGTGACGAGGGAACTCTGGAATGGGTACCGAAGGAAAAAGTGCTGGATCTGAATATCTGGGAAGGGGATAAAATCTTTTTCTATCTGCTGAGGGAAGAAGTTCCCTTTTTCACGTTGAAGCTGGTATACCGGGAAGACATTCTGACGGAAGCGGTGCTGAATGGAGCTGCGATGGAGTTGTTTGATGAAAGGCACGAGGACGGCAGTAAAACCGGAGTTGTGATGGAGCGGGGCGTGGCCCACCGTGACGGAAGACTGCACGGAACAGCGCATATCTGGCTTGCGAGAAAATCAGACTCCGGGCAGACCGAAGTGCTGGTGCAAAAGAGGAGCAGTGAAAAAGAGTCTTATCCGGACTGCTATGATATTTCCTGCGCCGGTCATCTGCAGGCCGGGGACGAATTCGAGAGCGGAGCCGTGCGGGAGCTGGAGGAGGAACTGGGACTCACAGTGGAAAAAAGCCGGCTGGAATTTGTGGGTTGGAACCGGGACTGTACAGAGAGCAGCGTGCATGGAAGACCGTATCTCGACGATGAACTGGCCAAAGTCTATGTCCTGAGAATGGATGTGGAGCCGGAGCAGCTGAGACTTCAGAAAGAGGAAGTGGAGGAAGTCCGCTGGATGCCGCTGGAAACCTGTCTCGAGAAAATGGATGATCCGAACTGGAAACATTGTCTGAGAAGAGATGAGATGGGGATGCTCAGAGAGTATCTGAAAAAAGGACGGTAAACCAAAGCAATTTGCTGCATCTCCGGGGCTAAAATACTTTTTGACATCAGGGAAAACGCAGGCGGATTCTGTAATTCAAAAAAACGGATGACTCGTACTGAAAGTATGACTATGACACAAATGGATTCTGTATACTTTGTGGATTTTCACCTATACTGACTGTATAAGACTAATACAGCAGGAGGTAGTAATCCATGGTGTCGTTGGGACGGCAGATAGCAAAGTTCCGCAAGATTCGCGGCCTGAAGCAGGAAGAACTGGCAGAGATGGTTTCCCTGAGTACAAGCTATATCAGTGCCATTGAACGTGGAGTGAAAAATCCGACGCTGGAGAATTTTATCGCGATTGCAAATGTACTGAGGGCTTCTTCCGATGAATTGCTCAAAGAAGAACTGGAAGTCCGGTTTGACATTCAGATAACGCAGCTTGGCGCTATGCTGGAAAAACTGGACGATCATGAAAAGGAACGCATTCTCCATGTTGTAGCTGTCATGATAGAAGATGCGGGAAAATAAGAGGCAGACATAAGATTCCGGCAATCATGTCTGTCTCTTTTCGATTTTACGGGCAAAAGAAGAAGGGAAGGAAATACGGTGGAAGGCAGGAAAGACAAATTCGATATTTATTATGACAGATACAAAGAGTTTGTGACGAAAAGCCTGCTGAAGATCACAGCGGCAAATATGGCTCTGACGGATGATCTATCGCAGGAGGTCTGGATCGCCTTTTACCTGGAAATGGATGAAGTGACGAAGTATACAGATGAGGGAATCCGCGGCTGGCTATATGCGGTGGCGAAGCACAGATTTCTGGATTTCATCAAACAATCGAACGAATCGCAGAGGGCCGACGCTGAAGAATGGGCGGAGGTCTGTCGTGCCACAAAGCGCATCGAAGAGAGTGTGATCACGAAACTGATGTTTGAGGAGTATGTGGCGTGTCTTTCGGAAGTGGAACGGACGCTTGTTTTATGCAGGATCTGCGGAATTCCTCCGAGAGAAGCGCTGCCGGACCTGGACTGCACGGACAATGCACTGAACGTGAGATGTACAAGAGCCATGCAGAAGCTGAGAGATTATATGAAAAATTCGTAAGGTGACCATGAATTGGTAAAATCTTCATAAACAAATGTGCTCTTCTTAAAATATCATTAAAATTATCTTAAAACCCTATATTTTTCAGAGAATTTCAGCTATACTAACGGTAGATCACAAAATGGGAGTTCGATGATTCTCATTTGAAAGAAAGGATGGTTTTTATGGATTTTGGAGAAGGATTAAAGAAAGTATTTCTGGCGGGCGTCGGAGCGGTGGCGACGACTGCGGAGACTGCCAAAGAACTGATCGATGATCTGGTTGCCAAAGGAGAACTGACCGTAGAACAGGGCAAAGTTCTGAACGAAGAATTAAAGCGCAGCACGAAGCAGAAGATCAAAGATCATGTGACGGTCAATGTCACGCGGGAATACAAAGACGCGTTCTCGGCGGTGGAGCATATGAACGCCGAGGAACTGGAAGCACTGAAGGAAGAGATCCGCAAAGCGGAAGAGAAAGCGGAAAAAGAAGCGCAGGAGAAAGCAGAACAGGAGGCGCAGAAGGCCGCGCAGGAAGGCGCCGCCGTGCGTGAAGACAGCGATCAGGCAGAACAGGGAGAAGCAGATGAAAGCGACGAGACAGCTGGAAACGGAACAGACGAATCATGAACGTGCCGGCTCCAGGCTGAGTGAAATCCTGCAGGTTCTTCGAAAACATCAGATTACGAAGGGTCTCACGCCGGTCAGGCTGCGGGAAATCCTGGAGGATCTGGGTCCGACTTATGTGAAACTGGGACAGATCATGTCGATGCGGTCGGATATGCTCCCGGAAGAGTACTGTAAAGAACTGACGAGTCTTCGGACACAGGTAAAGCCTGTGAAATTTTCTCAGATGAAAGACCTGCTGGAGAAGGAGCTGGGTGCTCCGGTCTCCCAGGTCTTTTCCTGTCTGGACGAAACCCCTCTGGGATCGGCGTCCATTGCCCAGGTACACAGAGGGCGTCTTCTCACGGGGGAAGAAGTAGTAGTCAAGATCCAGCGTCCGAATATCCGCGAGATTATGGCTGAAGATATTGCGCTGATGCGGAAAGCCGCCGGTATTCTGAATCTCGCGATGCAGACCAAGGATATTGTGGATTTCCGCTCGATCATAGAAGAAATGTGGAAGACTACCCAGGAGGAGATGGACTTTGAAAAGGAAGCCGAAAACCTGAAACTTTTCGCCGAGAACCAGAAAGAGATCGTGTATATCACAAGTCCGAAGGTCTATCCGGAGTACACCACATCGAAAGTCCTGACGATGAGTTATATCGGAGGACTCCAGATCGACCGGCTGGAGGAACTCCGGGCGCTGGGATACGACAATACCGAGATCGGGCAGAAGGCGGCGGAAAATTACTGTAAACAGATACTGGACGACGGATTTTTCCATGCAGATCCCCATCCGGGAAATTTGTGGATCGACGGCGGAAAAATCGCATGGCTGGATTTCGGAATGACCGGACGCCTGTCCGAGGGGATGAAGCACATTCTCAAAAAAGCGATCATGGCGATCCTTCAGAATGACATTTATTCTCTGAAAAACACGTTCCTGGCGCTGGGGACTCCCAGAAGTCCGGTCAATCACGCCCAGCTGTATACGGACCTGGACGATATCGTCCGGAGATATCTGAGTATGGATTTCGGCAGTATGAATCTGGGAAAACTGTTGGAAGAACTTCTCGATATGCTGAAAATCCACGAGATCTCCATACCGGCGGATATTACGATGCTGTGCCGCAGCATGATGACGATGGAGGGAACGCTGAAGATTTGTTCACCCAACGTGAATCTGATCCAGATTCTGTCGATACACATGTCGCAGAGCATCTGGCACAACCTTGATCTCAAACATGAACTGCGCCATAACGCCCGGCTGATCTACATGTCGTCCGCCAAGGCTTTGGAGATACCCGCCCAGCTGTCCGATCTTCTGAACATCGTAAAAAACGGACAGGTCCGCGTCAATCTCCAGGACAACGAAGGCCGCCAGTGGAGAAAGAGCATTTATGCCATCGCCAACCGCCTGACGCTGGCACTTCTCACCGCTGCAATGCTGCTGGCCTCCGCCATCTTCAGCTTTACAGACATCACCCCGCGCGTCATGGGAATCCCATGGATTTCCTTCTTATTCTTAATAGTGTCCGGATTCCTGACCATCTATCTGCTGCTGACCATATTCCTGAAACGATGAGAGTGTGCCAGTCATTCCAGCCGATGACCGCTGTGCTCAGATACCGTTAGTTTCCGATCTTGCTTTGGGATGTTCAGTGTCCATTCTGAATATTACCAACATTCCAGATGGCTGAACCGTTACTTAATATGTTGTGCATGTTGTGCGGAAATAAAAACATATTGCACAAATGCAAAAGTTTTTTTTGTGAGGGATATACTATAGCCTTCCAAGAAAATATCGCATCAAATCCAGCACATCAGAATCCGAAACCCAGCGTCAGCCAGCTTCGACGTGTCCCGGCACACATTCTACAGTCTTCCTTGACTTTCGAATCCTGCTATGCTGCCTTCACTGCGACATTTTCTTGGAATATTATAAGCAGCCAGAAAGCAGACCGGAGCAGGCGGCATGGGGGGTGCGGCGGGCATCTGCAAAGATGTGAGAAAATCTTAGCGTTCCGAAGTTTCGGCGGGCGGGGTACCCACCCGCCGGACTTCGGGACGGTTAGATTTTCCACACCTTTGCAGCCGCCCGCCGCCCCCCATGCCGCCTGCCCCGGTCTGCTTTCGTCCGCCTTAGAAAACCCCATTTCTCGCTTTCAGCCATTGAATCAAAAAAAACTTGACGCTGTCACAGAATGGTGGTATACTCAATAAGCGACATGGAAGAAGGTCTTTTTTTTATGCATAAAAACAGTGGGTACGAACGCTGTTTGGACCGTATAGAAGCAAAGACCGCCGCAAACGTCAGCGATGACAGGAAACGCAAATACACAGTGGAGGTGGAAGTCGTGCGCGTAAAAATCACATTGGCATGTACGGAGTGTAAACAACGTAATTACAACATGACAAAAGAGAAAAAAAATCATCCGGACAGAATGGAAACAAAGAAATATTGTAAGTTCTGCAAGAGACACACACTGCACAAAGAGACCAAGTAATTTTGGCAAGAGGTGAGCATATGGCAGAGGCTGAGAAAAAAAAGAAATCCGGAAAAAAAAGCTGGTTCAAAGGATTGAAATCCGAATTTGGCAAGATTATCTGGACTGACAGGAAGACACTCGGAAAGCAGACCGTTGCCGTTGTTGCAATTTCTGTAGTCGTGTGTGGACTGATCACGCTGGTTGACAGCGTCGTTCTGGAAATCGTCAATTTACTGATTAAATAAGGAAAAGGTGAGCAAATGTCAGAAGCAAACTGGTATGTAGTCCACACCTATTCGGGCTATGAAAATAAAGTAAAAGCCAAT
>DXEK01000186.1 GCA_019115005.1 Candidatus Fusicatenibacter merdavium
TTATTCCTTTGTCTTTCTTTTGTGTTTTGACGGCTCACCGCTTGATCGGGTGAACCGTTGCTGTTATCGTGATTTACGACTTTTAATTCTATCATAAAACCTCCCCAAATACAATGGGGAGGTTTGCTGTATCATGCGAAATAGTACCCGTTCAGCCAGCTGAACGGGTATCGGATATCAACAGGAATTTTCTTTCGATTGATCGATCAGTGCGTGAAGCTTTTTCAAGGCGGGTGCAATCCCTCCGACTTCGTCGATCAGTCCTTCCTGAACAGCTTGCGGTCCTTCCAGCATGGTTCCGACGTCTTTTACCAGTGTCTTTGTGTCGAGCATCAGCTCTTCCAGCCGTTCCTTGGAAATGTTGGAATGTTCCGAGACAAAGGTCGTAATGCGGTCCTGGGTTTTTTCCATATTCCGATAGGTCTGGGCAACTCCGATAAACATTCCGTTGGTGCGCACCGGATGGATGACCATGGTACCGCTGGGAACGATCAGGGAATAGTCCGCGGAGACCGCAAGAGGGACACCGATGGAGTGACCGCCGCCCAGAACGAGCGATACCGTAGGTTTGCGCATGGAAGCGATCATCTCCGCAATCGCAAGACCTGCTTCCACATCTCCGCCTACGGTATTCAAAAGGATCAGCAGCCCGTCGATTTCATCGTTATCCTCGACACGCGCGAGCGTCGGCAGAATATGCTCATACTTTGTGGCTTTCGCCCGCTCTCCCAGCGCTTCGTGCCCTTCCACTTCTCCGATTATGGAGAGAAGGTAAATGTTGCTTTTTAATTCCGTAATGTTTTCTTTTTCAGTATTGTTTTCCT
This sequence comes from Candidatus Fusicatenibacter merdavium, assembly GCA_019115005.1. GTDB lineage: Bacteria > Bacillota > Clostridia > Lachnospirales > Lachnospiraceae > Fusicatenibacter > Fusicatenibacter merdavium. Next base: position 825 of record DXEK01000186.1, read on the forward strand.
GTTCCGTCATTCTGCAGCGTTCCTTTCTCTTCTCTTTTCCGCCCGCGGACAGCAAATCACTGTCCGGTGTCGGTTACCGTCTGAGAAAAAGTATTTGCCTGATGAATGAAAATTATTCGTGAGGGTTCTGCCGGGTGAGACGGCAGCGGTACAGGAAACCGGTTGAAAAATTATTCCGCAAGGTTTGTGTAAACATTCTGAACGTCGTCGTCGTCCTCGAGAAGATCCAGGGTACGGTTCAGATTCTTCAGCGCCTGCTCATCGGTCAGGGTCAGATAATTCTGCGGGATCATCGCGATATCCGCTTCTGCCATCGGGATTCCCTCTTTCTCCAGCGCCTCGCGCACCGAGGAGAAATCATCCGGCGCTGTGAGGATCTCATAGCTGTCCTCTTCCTCCTGGAAATCTTCTGCTCCCACATCCAGCGCCATCATCATCAGATCATCTGCTTCCATCTCGCACTCTTCTTTGTCGATGATGATCTGGCCTTTCTGGTCAAACATATAGGAGACACATCCGGGTGTTCCTACGTTTCCGTTTCCTTTTGTGAATGCGCTTCTGACATTGGCAGCGGTACGGTTTTTGTTGTCGGTCAGCGTCTCGACGATGATCGCAATACCGTTCGGGCCATAGCCTTCGTATGTAATTCTCTCATAGTTGTCCGCGTTGGAGTCGCCGGCAGCTTTCTTGATCCCGCGCTCAATGGTGTCGTTCGGCATATTGTTGGCTTTTGCTTTTGCGATGACGTCGCGCAGTTTGCTGTTGTTCGCCGGATCCGGACCGCCCTCTTTTACAGCGATCACGATCTCACGGCCGATGATCGTAAAGATTTTTCCCTTTTTTGCATCATTTTTTTCTTTCTTATGCTTAATGTTTGCAAACTTGGAATGTCCTGACATGGTTTTTCTCTCCTTTTTCTCTCCTGTATCTCCGTGAACGCTTCTGCCGGGAAAACGTTCCGTCCGCTGAACGGATTCATTGACTCTTCCGCGGGAACGTTCCGGGATGATCTGTTATGAAATAACTGAATTGGGTAATATTTTCCGCGGCGCCGTTCGCCGCGCGGCAGGCTTCTTTGGTTGAAACCACAGGATACACAGCCATTTATAGAATATAACACTTTCGCCGGTGTTCGTCAAGATTTTGCTATGTAACCAGATCCAGGCTGATCTTCAGCGCTTCATCGACCAGTGCGAGTTGCTCCTTGTTCAGATGGCAGATTTTGTCTTTTAACCGCCGTTTGTCAATCGTCCGCAGCTGTTCCAGCAGGATCACCGAATCCCGGACGATACCGTAAGCGGAAGCCTCGATCTCTATATGAGTAGGAAGTTTTGCCTTGTTCATCTTCGATGTGATGGCTGCGCAGATGACGGTCGGACTGTGTTTGTTTCCCACATCATTCTGTATGATGAGGACCGGTCGGACGCCGCCCTGTTCACTTCCGACTACCGGCCGCAGGTCCGCATAAAAAATATCGCCTCGTTTAATCATCAATATTGCTCACTCTCCGATTTTTATGATCTGGGTAAAGTATTCCCACTTTTTTCCGGAGGTATACTCTGTCATGCGAGAGGATCCGTATGCTCCAGCATCCGGATCAGATCCCCGGCCAGTACGGAGGCCTCACTCATCTGTCCGGCCGCCTGCTCCCCAAGGAGTCCGTGAAGAAAGACAGCTGCCGCAGCAACGCATTCTGCGGGCAGGGAGGAGCCGGCATTTTTCTGCTGTACCAGGAGAGACGCCAGGATTCCGGTCAGCACGTCGCCGCTTCCGGCGGTGGCAAGCGCGCTGCATCCCGAGGAATTGATAAAAAGAGTTCCCTCCGGGGAAGCGACAACGGTACGCGCATCTTTCAGGACACAGACCGTATGAAATTCTTTCGCGAAATCCAGCGCCGCTGCGGGAAGGTTCTGCTTTAGTGCGGGGATGCTCTTTCCTGTGAGGCGTGCCATCTCTCCCAGATGGGGAGTCACTACAGTCGGGCAGGAAGCCTTTTTAAGAAGCGACGGTTCCCGGGCGATCAGGTTCAGCGCATCTGCGTCGATAACGACAGGAATGGAGCTGCCGGACAGAAGCCATTTGACCAGCTCCCGCGCCGTATCGCCGGTGCCAAGTCCCGGGCCGATCAGGGCAAGGTCCGACCATTCCAGAGCTCCGGTAAGGGTTTCTTCCGGGAGTGGCTCCCCGTCCCGGTAAAGAGACAGCATGGCCTCCGGAAGCTTCAGCAGAAACGGCAGCCGGTTGTTCTCCTCGGTGAGCACGCGGACCATACCGGCGCCGGCTCGAAACGCCGCCTCGGAGCAGAGCAGGGCTGCGCCGCAGATCTCTCTGGACCCTGCAACAGCCAGGATCTTTCCAAAAGTACCTTTGTTCCCCAGAGGATTTCTTTTCAGAAACGGAAGGAGATCTTTCTGTTCCATCCGGTAATAGCGCGGCTCCCCGGGAAGGAAACATCCGGAAACGCCGATTTCCGCCTGATAGACAGTTCCGGAGCAGACGCTGCCGGGAGGAAGCAGAAGTCCGGGTTTTTCAAAGGCGAAGGTAACGGTCGCGGCAGCATGTACTGCTGTGCCAAGCACCGCGCCGGTGTCAGTATGTATGCCGGAGGGGATGTCCACAGAAACGACAGGGACATGGCTTTCGTTGATCTGATCGATCACTTTCGCATAGGCGCCGGTGACGGCACGGGACAGGCCTGTACCAAAGAGGGCGTCTATGATAACAGTATATTCCGTAAATACGGGATTATTGACTACAGGAATCCGGTAGTTTCCGGCAATTTTCATCTGTGTTCGCATTCCTTCGCTGTATTTCTCCGGATTTCCCACCGGGCAGATTTCAGCGTCATATCCGCGCAGTCTCAGGATTCTGGCAGCGGCGGCTCCGTCTCCGCCGTTGTTCCCGGTGCCGCAGACGGCCAGGATCTTATCCGGATTCTGATGCTGCAGGATTTCGTCTGCCACAGCCAGAGCCGCGCGCTCCATCAGGACCGGCGACGCCATATGCTGATGTTCGATGGCAAAAGCGTCGCTTCGGCGCATCTGTTCCGCTGTTACCAATTCTTTCATGATCATTACCTCCTTACAAAAAAAGTCCTGAAATGCAACCGACAGAAACGATTTCTGTCTGACTACATCCCAGAACTGTCCACGGAATCTCCCGCCGTTTTCCACGGCAAGGGATCGTTTATGACTGCTGTTTATGTTCGGATTCATAGCGGGTGAGATTGTAGGAAAGACGCATCAGGCTTTCCGACAGGTGAACATTTTCCACTATATAATTCCCCGGCATCGCCAGGTTCAGATCGGTATGTGCGAAATTCCAGAATGCTTTCACTCCGCAGTCTGCGAGAAGCTTTGCCATTTCCAGCGCTTTCGCTTTCGGAAGTGTCAGAGTGGCGATCTCTACATTGTTGTTCCGGATAAACTCCGGAAGTTCGTCAGTCATACGGATCGGAATACCGCGCACGCTGACGCCCTTCAGAACGGGATTGATATCAAAGATACCGATCGTCTTAAATCCGCTACGCTCAAACGCCGCATAGTTGGCCAGCGCCTGTCCGAGGTTGCCGGCGCCGACAATGATCATATTGTGGGTGCGGTCGAGTCCCAGAATTTTACCGATCTCTGTGTAGAGATAACGGACATTATATCCATAGCCCTGCTGTCCGAAGCCTCCGAAATTGTTCAGATCCTGCCGGATCTGGGAGGCGGTTACTTTCATACGTTCACTGAGTTCACTGGATGAGATCCTCTCCACTCCATCCTCCAAAAGTTCTCCCAGATAACGATAATATCGTGGAAGTCTTTTTATGACTGCTCGCGAAATGCCTTTTTCTTCCAAGATAGTTTCCTCCTAACATCCATATCCGCAAAAATCCGGTTCCGGAAGGATTGCCGAAAAAGTGGAGGTTTCCGTGTGCCTCCGTCCTGCATTTTTTCGGATATGTATACAAAAATGTAATTTTATTATATATGTATGTGAGAAAATTGTCAAAGATTTATTGAAATTTTGTTTTCTCTTCTCTATAATAAGAGGGATATGTAGCAGTTCAGCCATCTGACGGTCATAGAGATATCAACATTACAGGAGGAAGATATGATTTTAGCATGTCAGAATATTTCAAAAGCATTCGGGACCAACGAGATCCTGAAAAATGCTTCCTTTCATATAGAAGAGCGGGAAAAAGCGGCACTTGTGGGGATCAACGGAGCAGGGAAATCCACGCTCCTGAAGATCATTGTCGGTGAGATGAGCGCCGACAGCGGGGAAGTAATCCTCTCGAAGGGAAAAAGTCTTGGTTATCTGGCCCAGCATCAGGATCTCACCGGAGATCTGACCATTTACCAGGAAGTGCTTCAGGCAAAGCAATATCTGATCGACATTGAAAACAAGCTGCGGGATCTGGAACTGGAGATGAAACATGAGCAGGGAGAACAGCTGGAGGAACGGATGGCGGCTTACACACGTCTGTCTCACACGTTTGAACTGGAAAACGGCTATGCGTACCGCAGCGAAGTAGTGGGCGTACTGAAGGGCCTGGGGTTTGACGAGGAAGCGTTTGACAAGAAGATCTCAGAACTTTCCGGCGGTCAGAAAACCCGTGTGGCGCTGGGACGGCTGCTGCTGACGAAACCGGATATCATTCTGCTGGACGAGCCGACCAACCACCTGGATATGGAATCTATTTCCTGGCTCGAGGGATACCTGATGAATTACAGCGGAGCAGTTCTGATCGTCTCCCATGACCGCTATTTCCTGGATCGTGTGGTGACGAAGATCGTAGAGATCGATGCAGGAAAGGTTATGACCTTTGAGGGAAATTATTCGGCGTACAGCCAGAAGAAGGCGATGCTCCGGGAGGCAGCCTACCATGCGTGGATGAACCAGCAGCAGGAGATCCACCATCAGGAGGAAGTGATCACAAAGCTGAAATCTTTCAACCGTGAGAAATCGATCCGGCGGGCGGAAAGCCGTGAAAAAATGCTGGAAAAAATGGAAGTGCTCGATAAGCCTACGGAGGTGCGTTCGGATATGCGGATCCGCCTTGAACCGAGGGTCGTCAGCGGCAACGACGTGCTGAAGGTCTCCCATCTGTCCAAGAGATTTCCGGGCCAGCAGCTTTTCACAGATCTGAATTTCGAGATTCACCGGGGAGAGCGTGTGGCGATCATCGGAAACAACGGGACTGGAAAGACGACGATCCTGAAAATCCTGAACGGCGTTGTGAAACCGGATGGAGGCGAGGTGGAGCTTGGTACAAAGGTCCAGATCGGTTATTACGATCAGGAGCATCAGGTGCTCCACATGGAGAAGACGATTTTCCAGGAAATTTCGGACGCCTACCCTTATCTGACCAACACAGAGATCCGCAATGTACTGGCGGCGTTTCTTTTTACCGATGACGATGTTTTTCAGCCGATCCATACGCTGAGCGGCGGGGAACGGGGACGGATCTCTCTGGCGAAGCTGATGCTGTCCAACGCTAATTTCCTGATTCTGGACGAGCCGACAAACCATCTGGATATCGTCTCCAAGGAGATCCTGGAGCAGGCGTTGAGAGACTACACAGGAACCGTGCTGTACGTCTCCCATGACCGTTATTTTATCAATCAGACAGCCACCCGGATTCTGGAACTGACTAATCAGAATCTGGTCAATTATATTGGAAATTATGATTATTACCTGGAAAAAAAGGAAGAGCTGACCAATATCTACGCTCCCGCTGCAGGGAGTGAGGTCCGGCAGCAGGAAGAATCCTCGGTCAAGCTGGACTGGAAGGCGCAGAAAGAGGAACAGGCTCGTCAGAGGAAGCGGGAAAATGATTTGAAAAAGACAGAAGCCAGAATCGAGGAGCTGGAAACCCGGGACGGGGAGATCGACGAGGAACTTTCTCTGCCTGAGGTGGCGACGGATGCTGCAAGGTGTATCGCGTTGAGCAAGGAAAAAGCGGAAATACAGGCGGAGCTGGAACAGCTCTATGAGAAGTGGGAGGAGCTGGCGTAAAGGTTTCTAATAAAAAGGACTGTGAACACTTTATATGGTCGGAATGTTCACAGCCCTTTTCCTGTATACAGCCGACGGATTACCGGCTGTCCCGATTAATTTTTTTCAAGTTCTTCCCGGATAGCAAGGATAAAGTCTCTGCTGTTCAGGACGACCGGATCTTCGATGGTCGTGATCAGCGCCAGATCTTTTGTCATTTTTCCGGATTCGATCACATGGAGCGTCGCCGTTTCCAGTTTATCGGCAAAGGTGCACAGCGCGTCAATGCCGTCCAGTTCTCCTCTTTTACGGAGAGCGCCGGTCCAGGCAAAAATGGTCGCCACAGAGTTTGTGGAGGTCTCCTCCCCTTTCAGGTGACGGTAATAGTGGCGCTGTACGGTTCCGTGGGCTGCCTCATATTCATAGTAACCATGGGGAGAAACCAGCACGGAGGTCATCATCGCCAGGGAGCCGAAAGCGGAAGAAACCATATCGCTCATCACATCTCCGTCATAGTTTTTGCAGGCCCAGATAAATCCGCCCTCTGCTTTCATAATACGGGCCACCGCATCGTCGATCAGTGTATAGAAGTACGTAATGCCAGTATTCTCAAATTTTTCCTTATAGTCTTTTTCGTAGATTTCCGCAAAGATATCTTTGAAACGGTGGTCATACTTTTTGGAGATCGTATCTTTTGTGGCAAACCACAGATCCTGATGGGTATCCAGCGCATACTCAAAACAGCTTCTCGCGAAACTCTCAATGGAATCATCCAGGTTGTGCATGCCCTGTACAACACCTGCTCCGGTGAAATTATGTACCAGCTCGCTGGTCGTGGTCCCATCCTCGGCGGTATAGACAAGTTCTACCTTTCCCGGTCCCGGAATCCTCATCTCGGTATTTTTATAGACGTCGCCGTATGCATGTCTGGCGATGGTGATCGGTTTTTTCCAGTTGCGGACACATGGTTCGATGCCCTTTACCACGATCGGTGCACGGAATACAGTTCCGTCCAGAAGGGCACGGATGGTTCCGTTGGGACTCTTCCACATTTCTTTCAGATTGTACTCGGTCATGCGGGCCGCATTTGGGGTGATGGTCGCACATTTGACGGCTACCCCGTATTTCATCGTGGCTTTCGCGGCGTCAACCGTAACCTGATCGTCTGTCTCGTTGCGGTGTTCCAGCCCCAGGTCGTAATACTCAGTCTTCAGATCAATAAAAGGGAGCAGAAGCTCTTCCTTGATCATCTTCCAGAGAATCCGGGTCATCTCATCTCCGTCCATCTCAACGAGAGGGGTTTTCATCTGAATTTTTTCCATAATGTCCTCCTTGTATGTTTGTGAGACGGCAGTCCTGCCGGAGTCTGCCGCAGCCATATTCCGCAAAAAAGATCGGCGCAGATAAAGCTGCGGACAGGATCTGAACAGGACCGGCCGGCCGTTTGTCAGCTCGTTATCGTAACTCTCCTGTCAGCTGAATCATCACTGTTTATCAGCTTTTTTAATTGTATAGATTTGCAAGGAACTTGTCAAGGTCAAATTCGCCCCAGCCCTGTTGGTTATGGGGCAGTCCCAGATCCCGGACAGAATCCCGGAGGAGCATTTTGATCTGAACGTTGGTCAGGTAGGGCGCCTTCTGCAGCGCCAGGGCGATCGCTCCGGAAATCTGAGGGGTGGACATGGATGTTCCGCTTTTTCTGGCGTATTCCCGCCGGCTGATCCCCGGCGCGCAGGAGATGATATCTTTTCCGGGCGCTACAAGATCCGGTTTGCAGACGCAGTCCCTGGTCGGCCCGCATCCGGAGATCCCGCCGGAACCGGCCAGAAGGTCACTGGAGCCGACGGTGATGACTTTTCGGCTGCTGCCCGGGGCCGTCACGGTTCCGCTGCCCGGCCCCAGGTTTCCGGCGGCTGTCACAACCACAAGTCCGTCGTCCCAGGCTTCTTCGACGGCTTCGATCAGCAGATCATGGAGAACCTTTTCCTGCTCCGTGGTGCCGATCGATATATTGAGGATCCGAATGTTATACTTCATTCTCATTCGCCGGACCCAGTCAATCGCCTTCAGAACATCCTGCTTTCTCCCGTTTCCTTTATGGTCCAGGATCTTCAGTACGACAAAATTACATTCCGGGGCCACACCCTCATATTTTCCGCCGCTGGCCTTTCCGCTGCCACCGATCAAGCCGGCGACATGGGAACCGTGGCCGTTATCGTCATAAGGATGAACATGGCCGGAAATCAGATCCAGAAAGACAAGAATGCGGCGGTCAAAATCTATATGGGGTGTGATGCCCGTGTCAAGAACGGCCACGGATACTCCCCGGCCGGTAAGTCCGTATTTGTTTTTCAAACAGAGCCTCCCCGGCAGCTGTTCCGTTGGCTGAACAACTGCTCTTCTCGAATTGTGTTCATAAATAAAATATTCCCAAGGGGATACATTGGCAACAGCTTCCGACAGGGCAGGGACCATTTTTGCCGGGTACGCATAGTATGATAGGGAAACATGACAGCAAAGTGCAAAGAGATCCGGAAAGGATCCGCAGACGGGGGGCAAAGTATGAATCTTGCAGAATTGTATCCTGGGCAGACGGGCGTGGTGACGGGATACGGAAATCTGATGTCCATGCGCAGGAGACTTCAGGATCTTGGTGTGATCCGGGGAACGAAGATAGAGTGTCTGGGGAGAAGCCCGCTGGGAGATCCGGCGGCTTATCTGGTCCGGAAAACCGTGATCGCGCTCCGCAGAGAAGACGCACTGCAGATCACAGTGTCGGCTTGCGGGAAGGAAGCGGATGGCGGGGGCCCGCAGCTTTTTGCGGCCTCGGCCTCTGTCGAATTCCCCGGGAAATTTCGAAGACTCAGGAAGGCAGGGAGACGGAAATGGAAAAAGTCATAGCGCTGGCAGGAAATCCCAATGTGGGAAAGAGTACCGTATTCAACGGCCTGACCGGTCTGAACCAGCACACCGGCAACTGGCCGGGAAAAACGGTTGAGAGTGCCAGAGGGAGCTGTCATCGCGGAGAGACAGTGTTCCGCCTTGTAGATCTTCCCGGATGTTACTCGCTGCTCTCCCACTCTCAGGAGGAAGAGGTCGCCAGAGATTTCATCTGTTTTGAGCATCCGGATGCGGTGCTGGCTATATGTGACGCGACGTGTATGGAACGCAACATGAATCTGGTACTGCAGATCCTCGAAACGACGCCGCGTGTCATCCTGGCGGTCAATCTCCTGGACGAAGCGGAAAAGAAAGAGATCCGTGTGGATCTGCAGAAATTTTCCGGGGAACTCGGGATTCCGGTGATTGGTATGGCGGCCCGCAGCGGGCAAGGACTGGAGCAGGTTTTTGAGGCAGCCGGGGATCTGGAGCGTTCGGGCGGAGGAAAACGGGGACTGGTGCGCTATCCGGAACCGGTGGAGCAGGCCATCGCCGCTTTGAAGCCCTCGGTAAGCACGTGGGCTGGGGAATTGGTCGATGTGCGCTGGGCCGCTGTCCGCCTGTTGACCGGGGACGATACATTTGAGGCGGAAATGCAGGCGAGAGGCAGGATTTTAGAGGGTGGACAGAAAGAGATCCTCGCAGAGGAACAGGAGAAACTTTCGGAAGCAGGTTTCGGGCAGGAAAGGCTCCGGGATGCGGTCGCCGAGGCCTTTATACGGAAAGCGGAGGAACTCTGTGCCATTGCAGTGCATTATGAAAACAGGCAGTATGCACAAAAAGATCGAAGACTGGACCGTCTGTTTACCAGCCGCCGGACCGGTTTCCCGATTATGTTCCTGCTGCTGCTCCTTATCTTCTGGATCACGGTCAGCGGTGCAAATTACCCTTCTGCGCTTCTGTTTGACGTCTTATTTTGGATAGAGGATCAGTTGGCCCGGCTGGCAGCTGTGCTTAAAATCCCCGGATGGATCTCCGATCCCCTGATTTTCGGAGTCTATCGGACGCTGGCCTGGGTGGTCTCTGTCATGCTGCCGCCGATGGCCATTTTCTTTCCTCTGTTTACATTGCTGGAGGATTTCGGTTATCTCCCGCGTGTGGCGTTTAATCTGGATCGCTGTTTCAGAAAATGCCGTGCCTGCGGAAAACAGGCACTGACCATGTGCATGGGATTCGGGTGTAATGCGGCGGCGGTGACGGGATGCAGGATCATCGATTCGCCCAGGGAGCGGATGATCGCAATCCTCACCAACAGTCTGGTTCCCTGTAACGGAAGATTTCCGACCATCCTGCTGCTGATCTCCATGTTCCTGGCAGGAGGTGTATCGGGGCTGGCAGGAAGCTTTTTGTCGGCACTGCTGCTGGCAGCGGTGATCCTTCTGGGGACAGGTATGACTCTGCTCGCCTCCAGGATATTGTCGGGAACGGTGCTCCAGGGACTACCTTCTGCTTTTACTCTGGAACTGCCGCCTTATCGAAGGCCGCAGTTCGGAAAGGTGATCGTCCGTTCGGTCTTTGACCGGACACTTTTCGTTCTCCGCCGTGCCGTTGTGATCGCCGCGCCCTCCGGTCTTGTGATCTGGCTGGCGGCGAATGTCAGGATCGGGGATACACCTGTTTTCCGCTATTGTACGGACTTTCTGGATCCTTTTGCGGGGCTTCTTGGAATGGACGGTGTGATCCTGACGGCATTTATATTGGGAATGACTGCCAATGAGATTGTTCTTCCGGTGATGCTGATGATGTACCTGGCGCAGGGAAATCTGCAGCAGATCAGTGATGTCTCCGTTATTTTCTGTCTTCTGACGGACCATGGCTGGACCTGGGTCACGGCGGTCAGCACGATCCTGTTTTCTCTGATGCACTGGCCCTGCGGAACTGCCTGTGCGACGATCTACAGGGAAACCCGCAGCCTGCGGTGGACAGTTCTGGCGATCCTTCTGCCCACAGGGGTGGGAGCGGCGGCATGTTTTCTGTTTACCTCCCTTGCAGGATTGCTGACGGAAATCCTGAAACAGATCGCATAGAAAGTTAAGAAAAAGTAAACGAAATGTAAAAACCATGTTGAAATAGTATTGACAAAAAAATTCCGCAATGATATTTTTAAATAAGTTTGGTATGTCGGAAAAACAGCTGTGCCCTCGTGCCAAGCACGTTTTCTTCCATATTTGTTCGCAGGTCTGCCGAAGGCGGGAAGAAACGAACAAATATGGAAAACAGTAACTACAGATAAGATAAAAAGGAGATTTACATGGATATTTCTTTTTCGTATTTCTGGCAGGCGATGATCTCCAGCCCGGTTCTGGCGATCACAATTCTTTTGACTCTGGGAGTTATTTTTGTCAACGGGTGGACGGACGCGCCGAATGCGATCGCGACCTGCGTTACCACCCGCTGCCTTAATGTCCGGACTGCGATCTGGATGAGTGCGGCGTTCAATTTTCTCGGTGTGTTTGTAATGACACAGATCAACAGCTCTGTGGCATCCACGATCAGCAACATGGTGGATTTTGGAAACGATTCGAGAAATGCTCTGATCGCGCTCTGCGCGTCGCTTCTGTCCATCGTCGTCTACAGTGTGACGGCTTCCTTTTTCGGGATTCCCACCAGTGAAAGCCACAGTCTGATCGCCGGACTTTCTGGCGCTGCGATTGCGATCCAGCAGGGGATCGGAGGTATTAATTTCGACGAATGGGTAAAAGTACTCTATGGACTGGTCCTGAGTCTTCTGCTCGGCTTCGCAAGCGGCTGGGTGATCTGTAAGGTGCTCACGATCCTTTGCTACCGGATGGACCGGGGCAGGACCAACCGCTTTTTTGCCGGAGCTCAGATTTTAGGCGCGGCTGCAATGAGTTTCATGCATGGCGCCCAGGACGGCCAGAAATTTATCGGTGTGCTTTTCCTCGGCCTGGCGTTTGCCAATGGCCAGAATGGTGTGGCAGGCGTAGAAATTCCCGTATGGCTGATGCTTCTGTGCAGTGTCGTCATGGCGCTGGGAACAAGTGTCGGCGGAGAAAAGATCATAAAATCCGTCGGAATGGACATGGTAAAACTGGAACGGTATCAGGGATTCTCAGCGGACCTTGCCGGAGCGTTCTGCCTTTTGCTCTCCAGTCTGTTCGGAATTCCGGTTTCCACAACGCACACGAAGACCAGCGCAATCATGGGTGTCGGCGCAGTCAGACGGCTGTCAGCAATCAATTTCAGTGTGGTCAAGGATATGATGCTTACCTGGATCTTTACGTTCCCGGGCTGCGGTCTGATCAGCTTTGTGATGGCCAAAGTGTTTATGCTTCTGTTCTGAGCAACAGGTGTGAGAAGGCAATGAACTTGAACTGTGACAACAGTTACAAAGGAGAAAAGGAGAAAGAAAGATGTCAAAGAAACAGGATACCTTTTATTATGATAATTTTATCGCATGTGCGGAAGAAGCAGGCCGCGCTGCTGACCTTCTGAAAAAGACACTGGAAGATTTTCATCCCGATCAGATCGCCGGAAAGCTCCAGGAGATCCATAAGATCGAACATGAGGCGGATGACAAAAAGCATGTCCTCACTGACCGTCTGGCGAAGGCTTTTATCACCCCGATTGACCGGGAGGATATCCTGATGCTCAGCCAGAACATTGATGAGATCACCGATAAGATCGAGGAAGTGCTCATCCGTATTTATATCAACCATATCGATCAGATCCGCCCGGAGGCCCTGAAAACACTGGACGTGGTGATCAGCTGCTGTAACGAAACCTGCAATCTGCTGAGAGAGCTGGCTGACTTCCGCCATTCGAAAGCTCTGAAAAAGATCGTGATCAAGATCAACACCCTGGAGGAAGAGGCTGATCAGATGTTTATCAATAATATGTACGAGCTCCATGAGGTGTGTAAAGATCATCCCCAGCAGATCATCGCATGGCGGGAAATCTACGAGTATCTGGAGCGGTGCGCAGACGCCTGTGAACATGTAGCGGATACGGTATCCAGTATCGTTATGAAAAATTCATAAGGAAATCAGGATCTTTCAATAAAAAAATTCCCGGTCACTCTCCGACCGCGCCGCGGACAGGTAAACTGTCTGCAGCAGCATGGTCGGACGGTTCCGGGATTTTTTCGCTCTTTTCTTCCGACGGTATCAGTTATTGGAAGAACGGTCTGAAATACGGCCGTAAACGGAAAGCATATAAAGGCCGCAGATGCCTACGAGTGCATATACGATACGGCTGATCCAGCTCATATTTCCGAAGATAAACGCTACCAGATCAAAACTGAAAAAGCCGATCAATCCCCAGTTGACAGCGCCGATAATCACAATAGTAAGCGCTGTGTAATCCAGTCCTCTCATAGTCAGTACCTCCTTTTCTTCCTTATGATTTCCGCCAGAAGAAAAATTATACATAAAAGACTACAGAAGTTTTTTCAGGATCTCCCCGGCCAGGGAAGGATTTGCCTGTCCTTTGGTCTCGCGCATCAGCTGTCCGATCAGGAAACCGAGGATTTTTCCTTTTCCCTGCCGGTACTGCTCGGCAGCGTCTGCATTCTCTTCGATCACCTTTCGGGCCGCCGCTTCCAGCGCGCCGGTGTCGCTGACGGTTTTCAGGCCGTGTTCTTCTACATAAATTTCCGGATCCACATCCTCTTCGAAAATCTGTTCAAATACTCTTTTCGCCACCTGGTTGTTGACGGCTCCGCTGTCGGCAAGGTCGATCAGCGCGGCCAGGTGAGCCGGTGAGAAATCCAGATCCTCCGGATCCATATTTTTTTCCCGCAGCAGACGCAGCGTCTCGCCGATCAGCCAGTTGGCTGCTTTTTTGGGCTTTTTGCACAGAGCGGCGGTTTCCTCGAACAGCCGGGCGATGTTCCTGGATTCCGTCAGTAGTCCGGCGTCGTATTCGGAAAGATGATAGTCCCGGACATAACGCTGCGCTTTCTCTTCCTGGAATTCCGGGAGATGTTTTTTGACCTTTTCGATCCATTCGTCCGGGATCAGTACCGGAGGAAGATCCGGATCCGGAAAATACCGGTAATCTTTAGCATCCTCCTTGGATCGCATGGTTCGGGAGGCTTCTTTGTTGTCATCCCAGCGGCGGGTTTCCTGGATCACTGGTTTTCCGGCCTCCAGCAATTCTGCCTGCCGTTCCTGTTCGTTTTCAATGGCACGGCGGATGGCTTTGAAGGAGTTCAGGTTTTTCATCTCGGTTCGGGTTCCGAAGGCAGTCTCGCCTGCTTCCCTTATGGACAGGTTTACATCCGCACGCATGGAACCTTCCTGCAGTTTACAGTCGGAAGCGCCCAGGTACTGGATCATTCTGCGCAGCTTTTCAAGATAGGCGATGACTTCGTCCGCAGAGCGCATATCCGGCTCGGAGACAATCTCAAGCAGGGGAACTCCGCTTCGGTTGAAATCTACGAGAGAGCTGTCTTCCCACTCGTCGTGGATCAGTTTTCCGGCGTCCTCTTCCATATGGATCTCATGGATTCGTATTTTCTTCGGACCTCCGGCTGTCTCGATCTCTATATATCCATCGTGGCAGATCGGAAGGTAAAGCTGGGAAATCTGATAGTTCTGCGGATTATCCGGATAGAAATAGTTCTTCCGGTCGAACCGGCAGTACTGGTTGATCCCGCAGTTGGCGGCCAGTCCTACGGCCAGTGCGTATTCCACGACCTGGCGGTTCAGGACAGGGAGCGCGCCGGGCATTCCGGTGCAGACCGGACAGGTATGGGTGTTTGGCGCACCGCCGAAGGTCGTCGGGCAGGAACAGAAGATTTTGGTCTTTGTCGCCAGTTCCACATGGACTTCCAGTCCGATCACTGTTTCGTATTGTTTTCTCATGATGGTCAGGCCTCCTTCCTTTCTGCCGCAATTCCCGCTGCCTGTTCAAAGGTGTATGCAGCGCGGATGATCTTTTTCTCCATAAAGGCGTCTCCGATCAGCTGCATGCCGATGGGAAGCCTCTGACTGTCACAGCCGCAGGGAATGCTGATGGCCGGAAGGCCGGCCAGGTTGACGGAAACTGTGTGGATGTCGCCCAGATACATTTTCAGCGGATCTTCCAGAGAAACGCCAAGCTTCGGCGCTGTGGTCGGATAAGCCGGCGCCAGGAGAAGGTCATACGACTGGAACGCGCGGGTATAACTCTCGCGGATCAGCGCTCTCGTCCGCAGCGCCTTCAGGTAATAGGCATCGTAATATCCGGCGCTGAGCACAAAGCTTCCGAGCATGATCCGGCGCTTCACCTCCGGGCCGAAGCCCTCGGAACGGGTCCGTTTGTACATCTCATGGAGTCCTTCGCCTTCCGGAGACCGGTAACCGTATTTGACGCCGTCAAAACGTGCCAGGTTGGAGCTGGCTTCCGCCGAGGCGATCAGGTAGTAGGCGGGGATCGCGTACTCCGTCAGCGGAAGGTCAAACGATTCCACCTCCGCGCCGAGACTGCGGAAAGTATCGGCCGCCCGAAGGATCGCATCCCGTACCTCCGGATCCAGCCCTTCCTGCAGATAGGCTTTCGGGATTCCGATCTTCATGCCCCGGACATCCGGAACACAGGCCTCGGTGAAGGAGGTGCCGTCCGGCCGCTGCAGGGAAGTGGCGTCTTTCGGGTCGTGGCCTGCGACCGCTTCCAGAAGAGCCGCACAGTCGGCGACGTTTCCGGCTACAGGACCAATCTGATCCAGGGAGGATGCATAGGCGATCAGGCCGTAACGGGAGACGGTGCCGTAGGTTGGTTTCAGGCCTGTCACGCCGCAGAAGGCGCTGGGCTGGCGGATGGATCCGCCGGTATCGCTTCCGAGGGCCAGAAGGACCTCTCCCGCGGCCACAGCGGCACAGGAGCCGCCGGAAGAACCGCCGGGAACATGTTCCGGGTTCCGGGGATTCCGCGTAACTTTGAATGCGGAGGTCTCTGTGGTGCTGCCCATGGCAAATTCATCCATGTTTGTCTTTCCGATCACCAGCGCTCCTGCAGCCTCCAGGCGTTCCACAGCAGAAGCGCTGTAAGGGGGAACAAAATTTTCCAGAATCCTGGACGCGCAGGTGGTTGCAAGGCCTTTGGTACAGATGTTGTCTTTGACCGCCACCGGCACGCCGGCCAGCGGCCCGGTCAGGCTCCCGTCGTCAATCTGTCTCTGAATGGCGTCAGCTTTCGCCAGAAGCTCTTCTTCCGGAGTTACCGACAGGAAGGCTCCGATGGAGTCATCCAGCGTTTTTATATTTTTCAGCGTTTCCCGGACCGTCTCACGAACGGAACGTTTTTTCTCCCGGATCTCCCGGGACAGGTCAAGCGCTGTCGTGGTTTTCCTTGTCATCTTCTCTTCCCTCCTGTCACTCGATCGTCTTCGGCACAAGATACTGTCCGTCTTTGGTCTTTGGCGCGTTGGCGAGCATTTCCTCCCGCGCGTCGCCGTTTGTGACGATATCTTCCCGGAAGACATTGTCGTAAGGGAACAGGTGTGTCATCGGTTCGACGCCGTCCGTGTCCAGTTCGTTCAGTTTTTCTACGTAGTCCAGCATTTTCTGCATATCGCTGCGGGCGTTTTCTGTCTCCTCGTCCGTCAGTTTCAGCTTTGCCAGGATGCTGACGTAGTCGATGGTTTCGAGTGTGATCTTTTCAGCCATGATGGTTTCTCCTTTCTGATCGTCTGGTTACGGCTCCAGCCGGTTCATGTCTCTCGGGAACAGCGTGGTCTCCCGGACGTTGTCCTCGCCGAGCAGCTGCATGGTCAGACGTTCCAGTCCGATGCCGAGTCCGCCGTGGGGCGGCATTCCGTGCTTGAATGCACTCAGGTACTGCTCCATGCCTTCTTCGCTCATCCCGCGGTCTTTCAACTTTTGCGACAGCATCGGGTAATCGTGGATCCTCTGGCCGCCGGTCGTCACCTCCAGGCCGCGGAACAGCAGGTCGAAGCTCAGCGTGTATTTCGGATCTGCGGGATCATCCATCGCATAGAACGGACGTTTTTTTGACGGGTAGTGAGTGACGAAAACGAAGTCTGCACCGTAAGTATCTTTGAAATATTTTCCGATCAGCTCCTCTTCCTCCGGCTCCAGGTCGTAAGGACTGCGGATCGGACGGCCGTAGGTCTGATGCACCAGTTCTTTTGCCTCTGTGAAGGGAACACATGGGATCTTTTCCGCATCCGGCAAGGTGACATCCAGCAGTTTCAGCTCCTTTTCACATCGTTTTTTCAGTTCTTCCACCATGTAGCGCAGGAATCCTGTCTCCATCTCCATGATCTCCGTGAAATTGTCGATATAGCCCATCTCGAAATCCAGGCTGGTGTACTCGTTCAGATGGCGTTTTGTGTTGTGCTTTTCCGCCCGGAATACCGGGCCGGTCTCAAATACCCGGTCAAAGACGCCAACCATCATCTGTTTGTAAAACTGAGGGCTTTGTGCCAGGACTGCCGGGTGATGAAAGTAGTCCAGTTTGAAGATGTTTGCTCCGCCCTCCGCGCCGCGGGCGCCGATCTTCGGAGTGTGGATCTCCGTAAAGTTCTGACTGTAAAGGAAATCCCTGAATGAACGGGTGATCGTCTCCTGGATCCGGAATTTCGCCCGCTCCCGCAGGTTGCGCAGAGAGATCGGACGGTTGTTCAGCAGGGCCTCCAGGGAGGTATGCATCTTCCATTTGCTGATCGGGAGCGGCATCGGCTCCACCGGCTGTGAGAGGACCCGAAGGCCGGTGAGACGAAGCTCCGTCCCGCCCGGCGCGCGCGCTTCCCGGCGGGAGATGCCTTCGGCCTCCACCGTTGCGCCTTCTTTCAGAGTTCTCAGAGATAAGCCGGAATTACTCTCTTCACAGACACACTGTACCAGTCCGTCATATCTGCGGAGGATCAGGAAGGAAATCTCTCCCATATCCCGGATATTGTGGACGGCGCCCCGGATCTTTCCCCGGGACTCTTCGGGGGCGGCTGCCAGATCGGCAATGCACCATTCGTCTCGCTGTGTTACACCTGTTACAAATTCCATAGTCTCTCTCTCCTTTTCCCCTGTTCCGGAACTTTTAAAAAATAAAAAGTCCCGGAACAGAATTCTGATAATCTGCTCCGGGACGGGAGTTATTCAAGATTCCCGCGGTACCACCCGCATTGTGTCTTCTTTGACACCATCTCATGTTATACTTAACGCGGACTCACGGATCTGCCTACTTGGCGTTTTCAAACTGCCGTGTTCAACAGACCAGCTCCGGAATGTTCCCTATTGCAGGCTTCCCCTATGCCGATGCTCTCAGTCTGTGACATCCGCTTCCTGTCAGGTTTCACTTGCAGAGTTTCCTTCACAGCTTTTAATTGTGTTACATCATAACAAATTGTTTTCGTGTTGTAAACCCCTAATTTTAATTTTTTTGGACGAAGGCGCCCGTTCCCCGTCTGCCGCCGGGCGCAGGTTCTCCCTGGCTTTCGTCCGCTTCTGCCATTACAGTTTTTTCATGCGGTCGACAGCTTTTACGGTGTTTTCGTAGGTGCCGAATGCGGTCAAGCGGAAGTAGCCTTCTCCGCTGGGTCCGAAGCCGGAACCCGGTGTTCCCACGACGTTTGCGTGCTCCAGCAGATAGTCAAAGAACTCCCAGGAGGTCATGTTGTCCGGGGTCTTCATCCAGATATAGGGAGAGTTGACGCCTCCGGAAACGGTGTAGCCGGCGGATTTCAGGCCGTCATAGATGACATGGGCATTCTGCATGTAGTAAGCCACCTGCTTCTTTAATTGTGCCTTTCCTTCCGGGCTGTAAACGGTCTCTCCTGCTTTCTGGATGATGTAAGGAGCTCCGTTGTATTTGGTTCCGTGCCGGCGCGCCCAGAGGGTGTGCAGCATGACATCCTGGCATTTCAGGTCTTTCGGGACAACGGTAAAGCCAAGGCGCATACCGGTGAAGCCGGCGTTTTTCGAGAAAGAGCGGAATTCGATCGCGCAGGTTCTCGCACCGTCACACTCGTAGATGGAGTGTGGGATATTCTCCTCGGAAATATATGCTTCGTAGGCTGCGTCGTAGAGGATGACAGCACCGTTCTTGTTGGCATAGTCCACCCACTGCTGCAGCTGTTCTTTGGTCAGTGTGGATCCGGTCGGATTGTTCGGAAAGCACAGATAGATCAGATCCGGCGTCTCCGACGGAAGTTCCGGTGCAAAATTGTTCTCTGCAGTACAGGGCATATAAATGATGTCGGTGAAGCGTTCTGTAGCCGCATCGTAGACGCCGCCTCTTCCAGCCATGACGTTAGAGTCCACGTAGACCGGGTAGACCGGGTCGCAGACAGCGATGCGGTTGTCGAGGCTGAAGATTTCCTGAATGTTTCCGCAGTCGCATTTTGCTCCGTCGGAGACGAAGATTTCATCCGCGGAGATGTCGCAGCCGCGGGCCTGGAAATCTTCCTTCGCGATCTTGCTGCGCAGGAATTCATAGCCCAGATCCGGTGCGTAGCCGTGGAATCCCTCCGGGGTTCCCATTTCGTCCGCCGCTTTGTGAACGGCGTCGATGATCGCCGGAGCGATCGGCTGGGTTACATCACCGATGCCGAGACGGATAATGTCGGCTTCCGGGTGTGCTTCGGTGTAGGCGGCTACCTTCTGTGCGATCGTGGAGAACAGATAGCTGCCTGGCAGTTTCAGATAATTTTCATTGATCTTAACCATAGTTATTTTCAGTTCCTTTCAAAATCCATTAATGTCAGCACCATCTGTGCGGTTTCCACCAGATTGGTGCCGCTGTCCATACTGCATTTCTGCAGATAGCGGTGTGCTTCGCTCTCTGTCAGATGGTTTCGCTCCATCAGCAGGTTTTTCGCGGAGTCTATGATCTGCTGCTCTTTCGGATCCCTCTTTTTCCGGTCCGGCGTCTTTTTTCTCTTCTTCGGATGAAGCATCATCTGGAGAGTTTCCGCCAGGTCACAGGCGCGGAGCGGCATTGAAAGGGCTACAACGCCGCTGCTGTCCATCTGTCCGAGTATGCGTTCGGATGCGATCAAAAGCATCTCAAAGGTGGGCGGCATACATTCTTGAAGTTCCAAAAAAAACATGTCCGGCAGTTTATAACCGCAGATGATAACGCCGCCGTCAAGAAGGTTCATCTCACTCAGCGCCTGAGCAGCCGTTGTGCAGATGTGGTCGACAGAAAAACCGTATCCGGTCAGAAGCCGTTCGATACGTTTTCCGTCCTCTTGTTTTGGAAAAGCCACTAGAATACTGCTCATTGGAATCGCCCCTTAATAGTTTCTGTCAGATACGGTGCAGATACCGTTCGATCTCCCAGGATGATACCTGCGGAATATAGTCTGCCCATTCCTGCTTTTTTGCTTCAATGTACTGGGATACGAAAGTTTCTCCCAGCACGCCGCGCAGAAACGCATCCTGTTCCAGGGCGGCCACTGCTTTGCCCAGATCGGAGGGAAGCATGGTGATCCCCCGGTCTGCTTTTTCCCGGTCGCTCATCTCAAAAATATTCTCTGTCACAGGGTCCGGCGGAAGAACTTTTCTGCGGATGCCGTCCAGCCCTGCCGCCAGGCAGACCGCCAGTACCAGGTATGGGTTTGCGGATGGATCCGGAGAGCGCAGTTCGATGCGTGTCAGTCCGTCGTGTGCATCCGGGATCCGGATCAGAGAACTGCGGTTGCGGACGGACCAGGCCACATAGACTGGCGCGCCGAAACCGGGAACCAGTCGTTTATAGGAATTCACCAGCGGATTAGAGATCGCGGTGATCCCCTGGATATGTTCCATGATTCCGCCGATAAAATAATAGGCGTCGCTGCTCAGCCCCATCGGGTCTGTATCATCCCGAAACAGATCGCGTCCGTCTTTTTCCAGGGAAAAGTGCAGATGCATTCCGGAGCCGTGTACACCGGTTTTCGGTTTCGGCATAAAAGTAGCGTGAAGTCCGTGGCGTTTTGCAATCATGCGCACAGCGAATTTAAAGGTCATGATCTGGTCGGCGCTCTGAAGCGCAGGCGCCGGCAGGAAATCCAGTTCATGCTGACCGGATGCGACCTCGTGGAACGATGATTTCACGCCGATACCCAGTTCCTCCAAGGTCAGGACCATGTCTCTTCTCGCATTCTCGCCCAGATCCAGAGGGCCGAGATCCAGATAGCTGGCCTTGTCATGAGTGGTCACGGTGGGCATTCCGCCTTCGTCTGTGTGAAACAGGAAGAATTCACATTCCGGAGCGGCCTGGGCTTCGATCCCCTGAGCGGCCGCCCGGTCAAGAATGTTCTGAAGAATCGTTCGGGAACTGCCCTCGTATTTGTTTCCATCCTGGTCGTAGACGTCGCAGATCATGCGCGCCACTTTGCCCTGCTGGGGACGCCATGGGAGGATCGCAAAAGTATCGAAATCCGGATAAAGATACATATCAGACTCTTCGATACCGGCAAAACCCTCGAAGGCAGAACCGTCGAAGGTGCATTTGTTTTCAAGCGCATGTTCCAGCTGCCCGGCGGTGATCGCCATATTTTTCATCATACCGCTCATATCGGTGAACTGGAGGCGGATAAATTCCACATCCTCCTCCTCGGCAATTTCAAGGATCTGACTTTTTGTATATTTTGCCATTTTCTGATGGGAACCGCTGCATCCGGCTTGTTCGCACCTCTGTCTGCCGGAACAGAATGTCCGTAACAGTTCAGCTGGATGAACTGCTGTGAATGCTGCAGTCCCGCTCTCCTTTCTACTTGCTTTTACGGTCATGCATTACCTGCATGAGTGAGTGGATAACGCCCTGCGGCCGGGCCTGCAGGCCCGGCACAAAGCACTGGTTACAGATTGGAGTATCCCATCAGGGATTCGTCCACTGCTCTCGCGGCCTCGCGGCCTTCCCGGATCGCCCATACGACCAGCGACTGGCCTCTGTGCATATCTCCGGCAGTGAAAACATTCGGCACGCTGGTCTGATAACCGCCGGCTGCTGTCTTCACATTGGTGCGCTCGGTGAGCGCGGTCTGGAAAGCATCCGTCACATATTTTTCCGCTCCGAGAAATCCTGCGGCGATCAGAACAAGATCCGCCGGGATCGTTTTCTCGGAACCCGGAACCGGCTGCATCACTGTCCGTCCGGTCTTCTCGTCTTTTGTCGGCTCAAGATGAACGATCTTCAGCTGGGACAGTTCTCCGTTTTTGTTTTTGAGGAATTCCGACACGGTCGCCTGGTAAATTCTCGGATCATGACCGTACAGGGCGATGGCTTCCTCCTGGCCGTAGTCGGTCTTGCAGACTCTCGGCCATTCCGGCCACGGATTTTCCGGTGTACGGGTAAGGGGCGGCTGAGGCATCATCTCCAGCTGTGTAACAGATTTTGCACCGAGACGGATGGATGTTCCCACACAGTCGTTTCCGGTGTCTCCTCCGCCGATGACCACAACGTGTTTCCCCTTGATATCGGGAACTTTCTTGTCCTTCAGGTCGGAATCCAGCAGGCTCTTTGTCACGGTCCGCAGGAAATCAACGGCAAACCAGATGCCTTTTGCGTCTCTTCCCGGCGCCTGGATATCTCTGGGATTGGAGGCTCCGCAGCAGAGGAGCACCCGGTCGAACTCTTTCAGAAGTTCCTTGGCTTTCTTGTCCTTCCCAACATCCGTATTGGTCACGAAGGTGATGCCTTCCTCCTCCATCAGGCGGATCCTGCGGTCGATCACATCCTTTTCCAGCTTCATGTTCGGAATGCCGTAGCGGAGCAGGCCTCCGATCCGGTCGTGACGCTCAAAAACAGTCACCTGATGGCCGCGCCGGTTTAACTGCATGGCGGCTGCCAGTCCGGAGGGACCGCTTCCGACGATCGCGACTTTCTTTCCGGTGCGGACTTTCGGCGGTTCCGGCTGGATTAGCCCGGTTTTCCAGGCGTTTTCGATGATCGCACGTTCGTTTGCTTTCGTTGCCACCGGATCACCGTTCAGGTTGCAGGTGCAGGCAGCTTCACAGAGCGCCGGACACACCCGGGAAGTGAATTCCGGGAAGCAGTTTGTCTTCGCCAGACGGCGGTACGCCTGCTCCCAGTTGCCGAGATAGACCAGATCGTTCCATTCCGGTACGAGATTGTTCAGCGGACAGCCGGACGCCATCCCGGAAATCATCTTTCCGGACTGGCAAAACGGTACGCCGCAGGCCATACAGCGGGCGCCCTGGAGCTGCTGCTCCCGGGTGGAAAGTCCGCTGTGAAATTCGTGGAAGTTCTTAATGCGCTCCAGCGGAGGAACGCAGGCACCGTCCACACGTTCATATTCTAAAAATCCAGTTGGTTTTCCCATTGTTTCCTCCTATCTGCGCAGGCTCTCGTAAAATGCTTCGATCTGCGCCTGTTCACTGTCAAGTCCTTTTTCTTCCAGCTTAGCGCTGAGTGTCATCATACGTTTAAAGTCATTCGGAATGATCTTCTTGAATTTCGGAAGGAAATCGTTGAAGTGTTCCAAAATATAGCTGCCTTTGGCGGAGCCGGTGTGCTCTACGTGGCGCTCGATCAGGGAACGCAGTTCGGCAATGTCGTACTTGCTGTCCACAGCCTCAATGGAGATCATCGCCTTGTTCAGGTTACGATACAGGAGGTTGTGCTCATCCAGCACATAAGCGATACCGCCGCTCATACCTGCAGCGAAGTTCTTTCCGGTACTTCCGAGGATCACGACTCTTCCGCCGGTCATATATTCGCATCCGTGTTCTCCAACGCCTTCTACGACTGCGGTCGCTCCGGAGTTGCGGACACAGAAACGCTCGCCGGCCATACCGTTGATGTACGCCTCGCCGCTGGTGGCTCCGTAAAGCGCTACGTTTCCGATGATGATGTTCTCTTCCGGGCGATAGTTGCTGTCTTTCGGCGGATAAACCACAAGTTTTCCTCCGGACAGGCCTTTGCCGAAATAGTCGTTGGAGTCGCCTTCCAGACGAAGTGTGAGTCCCTTCGGGATAAATGCTCCGAAGCTCTGTCCACCGCTTCCTTTACATTCTATCACATAAGTGTCCGGCTGGAGCGTATCTTTGAATTTTTTGGTAATCTCCGATCCGAGGATCGTTCCGAGGGTACGATCGGTATTGGTCACATGTACCTGGAGTTTCTTTGTCTCTCCTTCGGTCAGCTTCAGCTGTTTCAGAAATACTTTTTCGTCCAGTGTCTGTTCCAGTTTGAAATCGTAGACGGCTTTCGGGTCGAAGGTGACCTTCTGTCCCGTGCCTGCATACGGATTGTCCAGGATTGCGCTGAGGTCGACGCGGGAGGCAAAGGAGCCCTTCGGATCCTCCTTGCGTTTCAGCAGATCAGAGCGTCCGACCATCTCGTCAACGGTGCGTACACCGAGTTTCGCCATATATTCTCGCAGTTCCTGTGCGATGAAACGCATGAAATTTACGACATATTCCGGTTTTCCGCGGAACCGTTTGCGCAGTTCCGGATTCTGTGTTGCGACACCCACCGGACAGGTATCCAGGTTGCAGACACGCATCATTACACAGCCCATCGTTACCAGAGGAGCCGTCGCAAAGCCGAATTCCTCTGCTCCGAGCAGCGCGGCGATGGCAACATCACGGCCGCTCATCAGCTTTCCGTCCGTCTCGATGACGACGCGATTGCGCAGTCCGTTCATGATCAGGGTCTGGTGGGTCTCCGCAAGGCCCAGCTCCCACGGGAGTCCCGCATTGTGGATGGAACTTCTCGGCGCGGCGCCGGTGCCTCCGTCATAACCGGAGATCAGGATCACCTGTGCGCCGGCCTTTGCTACACCTGCAGCGACCGTTCCGACGCCTGCTTCCGAAACCAGCTTCACAGAGATGCGCGCGTCACGGTTAGAATTTTTCAGGTCGTAGATCAGCTGTGCGAGATCCTCAATGGAATAGATATCATGGTGCGGCGGCGGTGAGATCAGGGAGACGCCGGGGGTCGAGTGACGGGTCTTCGCGATCCACGGATAAACCTTTCCGGCAGGAAGATGGCCGCCTTCGCCGGGTTTTGCCCCCTGTGCCATTTTGATCTGGATCTCTTTTGCGCTCACCAGATATTTGCTGGTCACACCGAAACGTCCGGATGCGACCTGTTTGATCGCTGAGCACCGTTCCGGGGAGTCGAGACGCTCGTCGCTTTCTCCGCCCTCGCCGGAGTTGGATTTTCCGTGAAGCATATTCATAGCGATTGCCAGTGTCTCGTGGGCTTCCTGGGAGATGGAACCGTAGGACATCGCGCCGGTCTTAAAGCGGCGGACAATGGAGTCCACGCTTTCCACCTCGTCGATGGGAATCGGATCAGCGGGATAATTGAAGTCCATCAGACTGCGCAGGTATCCCGTCTCTTCGCGGTCTACCATCTCTGTATATTTCTTAAACATTTCGTAATCACCCTCGCGGGTCGCTTTCTGAAGAGCGTGGATCGTCTGTGGGTTGTAACGGTGCTCTTCCCCCTGACTGCGCTCTTTGTGTCTTCCGATGCTGTCCAGTGTCAGATCCGTCTCCAGGCCAAGCGGATCGAACGCCTCGGAATGACGGTTATCCACATCCTCCGCGATATCCTGCAGAGTGATACCTCCGACTCTGCTGACTGTTCCGGTAAAGTATTTATCGATCACCTCCGGCGATATTCCGATCGCCTCGAATATCTGAGAGCCCTGGTAGGACTGGATCGTGGAAATTCCCATCTTGGAGGCAATCTTTACGATTCCGGAGAGGACTGCGTGGTTATAATCTTCCACCGCCGCATAGTAATCTTTCTCCAGCATCTTGTCCTGGATCAGCTCATGGATCGTATCCAGCGCCAGATACGGGTTGACCGCGCAGGCGCCGTAGCCAAGCAGAGTCGCAAAGTGATGAACCTCACGGGGTTCACCGGACTCCAGGATGATCGCCAGAGAGGTGCGTTTTTTGGTCTTTACCAGATGCTGGTGGACGGCGGAAACAGCGAGGAGCGACGGAATCG
>DXEK01000187.1 GCA_019115005.1 Candidatus Fusicatenibacter merdavium
TGTTGAAATCGTCGATTTTGGCGGGACAACCGGCAGCGGCGGAAGAATACGGATGCCGGGAAAATTTCCGGTGTAGGGAAAGTGGAGGAGAAGAGTTATGTAAAAGCTTGAGGATTATGTGATGAGTATTCCGGATTTTCCGGAACCGGGTGTTATTTTCCGCGATGTGACCAGCGTGCTTCAGGATCCGGACGGATTGAAGCTTTCCATCGACGAGATGCAGAAGTTTGTGAAAGAAGTGGATTGTGATGTGATCTGCGGGACAGAGTCGCGCGGATTTATCTTCGGCATGCCGATCGCCTACAATTTGCACAAGGCATTCGTGCCGATCCGGAAAAAGGGTAAACTCCCCAGGGAAACAATCTCCGCCAGTTATGAACTGGAGTATGGAGAAGCGGAGGTGGAGATCCACAAAGATGCGATCCAACCGGGACAGAAGGTTGTGCTGGTGGATGACCTGATAGCGACAGGCGGAACGATCGAGGCCTGTGCGAGACTGATTGAGGAACTTGGAGGTGAAGTGACAAGAATCGTTTTTCTGATGGAACTCGCTGGACTGAAGGGCAGAGAAAAGCTGGCAAATTATGACGTGAAATCTGTTATCTGCTACGAGGGTAAATAGAAGTGTAGGAGATACATATGGAAGAGGACAGAAAAGTTGTAGAGAAAAAAGAAAAAGATGTCGTTCAGATGGATACCGGCGTCAGAAAAATGGAGGATTTCACAAGTCCGGCGGAACTGTACCGGACCCTGGTGGAAGGGGTGAAACGATACCATCCCTCCGATGACCTGACCATGATCGCCAAGGCGTATCAGGTAGCCGAGGAGGCCCATAAGGGACAGAAGAGAAAGAGCGGCGAACCTTATATTATTCATCCGCTGTGTGTGGCGATCATCCTGGCGGACCTGGAGCTGGATAAGGAGAGCATCGCCGCCGGACTCCTCCACGACGTCGTAGAGGACACGATCATGACGACCGAGGAACTGGAAAAGGAATTTGGCTCCGAGGTTGCGCTGATCGTGGACGGCGTCACGAAACTGGGACGGCTGAGTTATTCCAAGGACAAGGTGGAGGAGCAGGCGGAGAATCTGAGAAAGATGTTTCTGGCAATGGCCAAGGATATCCGCGTGATCCTCGTCAAACTGGCCGACCGGCTGCACAATATGCGCACCGCCAAATACTGGTCGCCGGAGAAACAGAAAGAAAAAGCCAGAGAGACGATGGATATTTACGCGCCGATCGCTCAGCGGCTCGGAATCTCGAAGATCAAAGTCGAACTGGACGATCTCTCTTTAAAATATCTGGAGCCGGAAGCCTATTATGATCTTGTGAAAAATGTCAATATGAAGCGCGAAGAGCGCCAGGCGTTTGTTGACAGCATCGTGGAGGATGTGAAAAAAAAGATCGAGGCTGCCGGCATCAAAGGAGAGGTAAACGGGCGGATCAAGCATTTCTTCAGCATCTATAAAAAGATGGTCAATCAGCACAAGACCCTGGATCAGATCTATGATCTGTTTGCAGTGAGGATCATCGTAGATACCGTCAAGGACTGTTACGCGGCGCTGGGAGTGATCCATGAGATGTACACGCCGATTCCGGGAAGATTCAAGGACTATATCGCGATGCCCAAATCGAATATGTATCAGTCGCTCCACACAACGCTGATCGGGCCGAACGGACAGCCGTTTGAGATACAGATTCGGACCTATGAGATGCACCGCACCGCCGAATACGGAATCGCGGCGCACTGGAAATATAAGGAAGCCTCCGACGGCAAGAAAACAGGGCCGGAGCAGGAGGAAGAAAAGCTTAGCTGGCTGCGCCAGATTCTGGAGTGGCAGCAGGACATGTCGGATAATCACGAGTTTATGAGTCTGCTGAAGAGCGACCTGAACCTTTTCTCCGACAATGTGTATTGTTTTACACCGGCAGGAGATGTGAAGACGCTTCCGAGCGGCTCCTGTGCGATTGACTTCGCCTACTCTATCCACAGTGCGGTGGGCAACCGGATGGTGGGAGCGCGGGTCAATGGAAAACTCGTCCCCATTGAGACGGAACTTCACAACGGAGACCGGGTGGAGATCATTACCTCCCTGAACTCTAAAGGACCGAGCCGTGACTGGCTCAAGATAGCAAAAAGCGCTCAGGCAAAGAGCCGCATCAATCAGTGGTTCCGCCATGAGCTGAAAGAAGACAATATCTCCAAGGGAAAAGAGATGTTGAACGCCCATGCGAAGCTGAAGGGCAAGAACCTTGGAATTTATATGAAAAGCCAGTACCAGGAAGCGGTCATGCGAAAATACGGTTTCCGGGACTGGGACTCTGTTCTGGCGGCTGTGGGACACGGCGGCCTGAAGGAAGGACAGGTGCTCAACAAGCTGGTTGAGGCCTATGAAAAGGAACACAAGAAAGAGATCACAGACGAACAGGTCATGGAGGCTGCTGCCGGGACCAAGGCGCTCCCGGTCAGCAAGTCGAAAGGCGGGATCGTCGTGCGGGGCATCCATGATGTGGCAGTACGTTTCTCCAAGTGCTGCAGTCCGATCCCGGGAGATGAGATCGTCGGCTTTGTGACCAGAGGCCGCGGCGTCACCATCCATCGCACCGACTGTATCAATATCCTGAATCTGCCGGAATCCGAGCGCCAGCGGCTGGTCGACGCGGAGTGGGAGCACGATGACAAGGATGGACAGCTTTACACGGTAGAGATCAACGTCTATGCCAACAACCGCACCGGTCTTCTGGTAGATATCTCAAAGATTTTTACCGAGCGGAAGATCGACCTGGCGGCGATGAACGTGCGGACCAGCAAACAGGGAACCGCGACCATCGATATGAGCTTCGACGTCCATAACAACGAGGAACTGAATTCTCTGATCGAGAAAGTCCGTCAGGTGGAGAGCGTGATCGATATCGAACGTTCGAGAGGTTGAAAAAATGAAAGAGATAACAGTGCGGAATCTGGTTCTGGGGATGCTGGGCACCAACTGCTGGCTTCTCCGGAATCCGGGGACCGGTGAAATGCTGATCGTGGATCCGGCGGACTCGCCGGATCAGATCATTCAGGAGGTGGGCGCGATGGAAGGCAGACCGGCAGCGGTGCTGCTGACCCACGGCCACTATGACCATATGCTGGCGGCCAGGGCCGTGAGCGGCCGGTACGGAATCCCGGTTTATGCCCATGAGGAGGAGCAGGAGGTGCTGCGGGATGCGCAGAAAAATCTGTCTGCGGCCTGGAGCACGCCGTACACGATGGAGGCGGACCGGACGGTAAAGGAGGGAGATATTCTCTCTCTCGCAGGCTATGAGATCCGGGTGATGCACACACCGGGCCATACGAAGGGAAGCGTGTGCTATTATCTCCCGGAGGCGGAAGTACTGCTCAGCGGCGATACCCTGTTCTGCGAGTCGTACGGGCGCTATGATTTCCCGACGTCTTCCGGACGGGATCTGGCCGCTTCGGTGAAACGCCTGCTGCGGGAACTCCCGGAAAATGTAAAGGTTTATCCGGGCCACAATGAATCTACCGAAATCGGTTATGAAAAGAGGTACAACCCCCTTGCTTAATATCAGCCTTTGTTTTAACAGAAAAGATTTTGAATACGACGTTTACTCTCTGATCCGTGCCTTTGAACCCGGCTGCCAGATCGTGACCTGGTATGAGGGGGAGAAGGAGCCGGAGCAGGTGGATGAAACTTGGGAGCACTATCAGGTTCATTACGAACCGGACAGGATTTTCTTTTCCATTCACCGAGGAGAGGAGACGGTCTGCGAGGAACAGGTGCCGGTCGAGTATGACAGAGACCGGGTACATACGAAAAATGTACTGAAGCAGCTGGTCTATCGTACACTCTCACAGGTGACAGGCAAACAGCTTCCATGGGGCGATCTGACAGGGATCCGCCCGACAAAGATCCCGATGAAGCTTCTGGAGGAGGGATGGAAAAATACGGAGATCGCCGAATATATGCGCAGTACGTATTTTACCAGCCCTCAGAAAACGGCGCTGGCGATCACCATCGCCAACCGGGAACGGGCGATCCTGGAGCCGATCAATTACGAAAAAGGATACAGTCTGTATGTGGGAATCCCCTTCTGCCCGAGCATCTGTCTGTACTGTTCTTTCGGTTCCCATGTGCTGAGCCGCTGGGAACACATGGTGGAACCGTATCTGGAAGCGTTGTTCCGGGAACTGCAGTTTATCAGTGAACAGATGAAAGATTATACGCTGGATACGGTCTACATCGGCGGAGGAACTCCGACGACGCTGACTCCGGACCAGATGCGGAGACTTCTGACAGTCCTCTCGAAGGAATTTCCCCTGGATCAGGTGCAGGAGTTTACCGTGGAGGCGGGAAGACCGGATACAATCACCCGTGAGATCCTGGAAGTCCTTCGGGAGTTTCCCGTCAGCCGGATCTCGATCAATCCCCAGACCATGAACCAGGAGACGCTGGATCTGATCGGACGGAGACATACTGTCAAAGAGACGGTGGAGACGTTCCATATGGCCCGCGAATTGGGATTTGACAATATTAATATGGATCTGATTGTCGGACTGCCCGGGGAGGATGCAGTGAAGGTTGCCCATACGCTGGAGGAGATCGAGAAATTGAGTCCGGATTCCCTGACGGTTCACTCCCTGGCGCTGAAGCGGGCGACAAGACTGAATCTGATGAAAGACCAGTATACGGAGATTTCTTTCGAGAATTCTGCGGAGATCATGGACATGGCTCAGGACTGTGCGCGGCACATGGGGATGGGACCGTATTATATGTACCGGCAGAAAAATATCGCCGGAAATTTTGAGAATGTCGGCTATTCCCGGGAGGGCAAGGCCGGAATTTATAATATACTCATTATGGAAGAAAAACAGTCGATCCTGGCGGCGGGAGCAGGGGCGTCCACGAAATTTGTTTTTCAGAATGGAGAACGAATCGAACGGGTGGAAAATGTCAAGGATCTGAAAAACTACGTGGAGCGTATCGACGAGATGATCGAGCGCAAGCGCGCCGGGATCCGGAAGTACTTGAGAAACGACGGCGGTTGTCAGGACGGCTGTCAGAAGACACAACAGGAGCAGTGACGGAACATGGAAAAAGAACACCAGCTGCATATGCTGCGGTATACGCTGACGGAGCAGA
>DXEK01000188.1 GCA_019115005.1 Candidatus Fusicatenibacter merdavium
CGACTGCGGGCGAACAGAGCAGGAGTGAGAACGGATCCGGACAACCCCGCCGCACTTCCGGCGCAGGCTGACCGGGCGATGCCGTCCCCTACTCAAATTTAGAGCCCGGCAATATCTTATGTCCCCGCAGGAAATCCTGCACAGCCATCCGCTTCTTTCCTTCCATCTGCAGTTCCTCAATCAGCAGGATCCCGTCCCCGGTACGCACATGAATCCCGGTCTCGTCCGCTGCCCAGATCTCCCCGGCATGCTTCTTCGGGTCCTGTCCCGGCAGCGCCTCAAACAGACCGCCACCGATCAGTGCGATCACCCGGGCCTTCCAGATCTTCACCGTTTTTCCGTCCAGCTTCGTGAAAGCGCTGGGCCACGGATCCATCCCGCGGATCAGCCGCTCGATCTCTGCCGCCGGTCTGCTCCAGTCGATCTTTCCGTCCTCCTTCCGGATCATACGGGCATACGCCGTCGTACTCTCCTCCGGCTGTTTTTCCGGAACGATCGTTCCCTGCTCCAGCTTTTCCAGTGTCTCCACCAGCAGCTTTGCCCCGGCGCTGCTCAGCTTGTCAAACAGACTTCCCGCTGTCTCGTCCGGATCCAGCGGGACCACCGTCTTCAGCAGCATGTCTCCGGTATCCAGCCCGGCGTCCATCCGCATAGTCGTCACACCGGACTCGGCTTCGCCGTTGATGACCGCCCACTGGATCGGCGCAGCTCCCCGGTATGCAGGAAGCAGAGAGGCATGGACATTCACACATCCGTACTTCGGCAGATCAAGGATCGCCTGGGGAATGATCTGTCCGAACGCCACGACAACAATCACGTCCGGGGCAAGTTCTCTCAAGACCTCGAGGAACTCCGGATCCCGGACCTTCGCCGGCTGGTAAACCGGAAGTCCGAGACGCAGCGCAGCTTCCTTCACCGGCGTCGGCTGCACCTGTTTTCCACGTCCCTTTTGTTTGTCCGGCTGCGTCACAACGCCCGCGATCTCATGTCCCGCCGCGGCGATCGCCTCCAACGTCCCCACAGAGAAATCAGGCGTTCCCATAAATACTACTTTCATTTATTCATCCTCTTCCTCATCTTCATATTCATTGTCCCACAGATCGCCTTCCACCTTCTCCGTGTACATGTGACCATCCAGATGATCACATTCGTGGCAGATCGCCCGGGCCAGAAGCTCCGTACCCTCCAGCTCAAACGGTTTCATCTCGCGGTCCAGCGCACGCACGATCACGTGATCCGGCCGGGTCACCATCCCGGATTTTCCCGGCAGGCTGAGGCATCCCTCCGGTCCTGTCTGCTCCCCGGAAGTCTCGATGATCTCCGGATTGATCAGGATATGCGGCGTACCGTCTGTGTCAATGACGACGATCCGTTTCAGCACTCCAACCTGGGGAGCCGCGAGACCCACCCCGCATGCGTCATACATAGTATCCAGCATATCATCGATCAGCTGCTGGATCCTCGGAGTCATCTCTTCCACCGGTCTGCAAACTTTGGTAAGGACATTGTCACCCATCACTCGAATTGTTCTGATTGCCATTGTTTTTTCTCTCCTTTTTCTCTCACTTTCTGTAACCGTTCAGGCATCTGAACGGTTACTGCCTGTTTCTTATGCATTAAAATCAAACTGTATATAAATATTGGAAAATCCGCTGTTGATCTCGATATAGCGTTCCAGCCGCTCCCGCAGGGAAAATAACTGTTCCTGCCGCGGGGCTTTCACATATAGAACATAGCGGTACAGATCGCTGATCTTCGCCACGCTCTCCCGTGCCGGACCGATCAGCTGCACCTGGGGATCCTGGCAGAACCGGAGCAGGAATCTGCGTATGTAATCCATCGCCTGCTCCAGGCGTTCTTCCTCCTGACACGCCGCATGGATCGCCAGCAGCTGGTGGGCCGGGGGATAATTCATCAATTCGCGGTAGCCGATCTCCTCCTCGTAAAAGGCAGGATAATCCTGGATTGCCGCCGCCCGGATACTGTAGTGATCCGGCTGATACGTCTGGATCACGGCAGTTCCCTTTTTGTCTTTGCGTCCCGCTCTTCCCACCGCCTGGGTCAGGATCTGAAAGGTCCGCTCCCCGGCACGGTAGTCCGCCGCGTTCAGGGACAGGTCCGCCGCCAGTACACCCACCAGCGTCACATCCGGAAAGTCATGCCCTTTGACGATCATCTGTGTGCCGATCAGCACATCCGCCTCCCGCGCCGCGAAAGCCGAGAGGATTTTTCCGTAATTTTCCTTGTTCTTTGTCGTGTCCGCATCCATCCGCAGCGTCCGCACACCGGGAAATGTTTTCCGGACGATCTGCTCGATCTGCTGCGTTCCCGCCCGGAATCCTCCGATATACGAGGAACCGCAGGAGGGACATTTGTTCTGCTGCCTGGTCCGGTAGCCGCAGTAATGGCACACCAGCGTCCCGTCATTGTGCGCGGTCAGGGACACATCGCAGTGGGGACATTTTACCACATACCCGCAGGAACGGCAGGAAATAAACCCCGCGAATCCTCTCCGGTTCAGGAACAGCATCGCCTGCTCCTTCCGTTCCAGACACTGCTCCAGCCGCTCCGCCAGACCGACGCTCAGGATCGAACGGTTCCCTCTCTTTAATTCTTCCCGCATATCCACGATGCATACGTCCGGGAGCTGCGAATTCCCGTACCTTCCCTCCAGGGAAAACAGTGCATACTCCCCGGTCTGGCAGCGGTAATACGCATCCACCGACGGGGTCGCGGACCCCATCACCACATGGGCATGCTCCAGCTTCGCCCGCTCGACAGCCGTCTCCCGGGCATGATATCTCGGCGTCACTTCACTTTTATAAGAGGTTTCATGTTCCTCGTCAATGATGATCAGTCCGAGATCCGGAAAAGGGGTAAACAGCGCCGACCGCGGCCCCAGCATGATACTGACCCGACCGTCGGCTGCCCGTTCCATCTGCTCATATCTCTGCGCCGGGGTCATTCTGGAATTCATCACCGCCACACGATCTCCGAAGCAACCGCAGAACCTACCGACATTCTGATACGTCAGCGCGATCTCCGGAATCAGCACGATCGCCTGCCGGCCTTCCCGCAGCGTCTCCTCGATCAGCCGGATATAAACCATGGTCTTCCCGCTGCCGGTCACCCCCTGCAGCAGACACGGCCGATCCTTTTCTTTCCATTCCCGCAGGATCCCCTGCGCCGCTTCTTCCTGGAAACTGCTCAGAGTAAATTCCGGCATCTGAAATTCCTGTCCCGAACCGGAAGGAAGTACTGAAGAACTCCGCGTCACCCGGAGAACTCCCTGGGCCTCCAGTCCCTGGATCACCGAAGCAGTCAGTTTCAGTTCCTTTACCGCCTCGGTGTAATCCAGCGACGGTTCCTCCAGAAGTTTCTCCACCAGACGCGCTTTCGCTTTATATTTTTTCCTCTTCAGTTCCTCCAGCGTATCCAGAGCGACGTCCCTCGTCTGCATCAGAACGATCGTCCGTTTTTCCCTGGCCTTCGCCTTATTCTTTACCGGAAGCACTGTCTTCAATGCCTGGATCATCGTGGAACCGTAAGTATGCTTCATCCACGCCGCCAGTACGATGAGACGCGCCTCCACAGTCACCGCGTCCTCCGACACTTCCCGGATCTCCTTCATTTTACTCTCGTCAAACTGTGCTTTGCCGCTCACCGACAGCACATACCCGGTCACCAGACGGTTTCCGCTGCCGAACGGTATCTTTACCTGACTTCCCGGCCGCACATTTTTCTCCAACGCCTCCGGGATCCGATACTGGAAGGTCCGGTCCAGCTTTTCATTGGTAATATCGACTATGATATCCGCATAGCTGCTCATTCAGGCCTTCTCCCTGTCTTCTTCCAGGATCTCCCGGATCAGCACCCGTTCATCCATCGGATATTTCTTTCCCTTGATGATCTGGTAGTCCTCATGGCCTTTTCCGGCCAGAACGATAATGTCGCCGGGCTCTCCGTGATGGATCGCATAGGCGATGGCTTCTTTGCGGTCGATGATCTCCACATACTTTCCGTCCGTCTTGGAAATTCCCGTCTTGATATCATCGATGATCGCCTGGGGATCCTCGTCCCTCGGATTGTCAGACGTTATGATCGTCAGATCTGCCATCTGTCCGGACACCTCTCCCATCTCAAATCTTCTCACTCTGGAACGGTTTCCGCCGCATCCGAACAGGCAGACCAGACGGTGCGGATGGTATTCTCTGAGCGTAGAGAGAAGACTCTCCAGACTCATCGCGTTATGCGCATA
>DXEK01000189.1 GCA_019115005.1 Candidatus Fusicatenibacter merdavium
CAATCAGCGCAACCAGCGACCACGTTCAAGTAGAGTGGAAAATCTGAACACTCTTGATTTTGCCACTCTACTTACTTTCAAATCTAACATTTCTTTTTAATCTTGTTTGTACCCCTTGTACACCGATGCTTTCCTCGATGACGGCCAGAAATTCGCGCGGATAACTGAAGGTAAATAATGTGATCCCGATCTGTGTGAAAAGCTGATGGATTTTCTGCTCCAGAAGAGAGAGATTGACCAGATTATATCGGGAGTTCACCTGCAGGATCAGAAAGCGCTTGGGACTGTTAGGGTCGATCTTAAATTCTTTCAGACATTCTGTGAGGTACTCGCGGTCCGGTTTCTCTTCCCGCATCAGGGCGGTTACAACAAAATGCTTTTTGTCAGACTGGCTGCGGCTGAAAGCGTTGATTTCCTGCTCGCGTATCAGAAGGATCGTGATCCGCTCTGCAAGGTATGCGTATTTGCGTACTTCATCAGGCTTTCCGGTGATTCCGATCACTGCAAGCATCCGGCCGTTGTGGTAGATCGGCAGATTGATCCCCTGCTGTGTACCGGTGAAAGTATCATCCTGTGTGACTTCAATTGTGTTTCCCGAGGCCGCGGCACGTTTTCCAATCTCATGAAATGTGCCGATGCGTGCCGGATTTGTGCTGGCAAAGATTATGCCGGTCCTGTTGATGAAATTAATGTCGTATCCGCAGAAATCCTTGACGGTATTGACGATCTGCTGAGCAAGAAGGTTGTCGACGGAAGTGACCATGATTCTTTCCTCCTGAGAAATGAATTTTGAAATAAGCCTTTTGCTGATTATATCTGAATATGTTATTAGTGACAAGAAAATCGTGAAAGAAACAGAAAAATCTGTTAAGAAGAACATTTCTGTATATGCCGGGCGTCTGCTATAGTACAATCAGAAACAGAAAATCAGATCATGATTTCAGATGGAGGAAGAAAATGAAGGTACTTATCATCATCGATTCAATGAAAGGGAGTCTGTCTTCGCTGGAGGCCGGCAAGGCGGCGGCAGAGGGGATCCGACGGGCGGATCCCGGTGCCGGGGTGGCCGTACGGGCCCTTGCGGACGGCGGAGAAGGTACGGTTCAGGCATTGGTCAGCAACAGAAACGGAAAAATCCGGAAGATTCAGGTGACGGGACCGTTAGGACTGCCGGTGGACTGTGAATATGGCATTCTTCCGGAGAGAGGGACCGCCGTGATTGAAATGGCAGGGGCAGCGGGGCTTGTGCTGGTGCCGGAGGAGAAGAGAGATCCGATGAAAACCACGACGTATGGCGTCGGAGAAGTGATCCGGGATGCTGTCGAACAGGGATGCCGGAAATTTGTGGTCGGGATCGGCGGAAGTGCCACCAACGACGGAGGAGTCGGAATGCTGCAGGCTCTGGGCTATGGTTTTCTCGATAAGCACGGACGGCAGGTGGCTTACGGAGCAGCGGGCTTAAAAGAGCTGGAGACGATCACGGATGAATTTGTGATCCCGGAGCTGGCCGAGTGCAGATTTCGTATTGCCTGTGATGTGACAAATGTTCTCTGCGGCGAACAGGGCTGCAGCGCGGTGTTCGGCCCGCAGAAAGGAGCGACGCCGACCATGATCGCGCAGATGGATCAGTGGCTCGGGCATTATGCCGCGCTGGCGGAAGGAAAATTTCCCCATGCGGACCCTGCGCGGTCCGGCACAGGAGCGGCGGGAGGACTCGGGTTTGCGTTTCTGACCTTTACCAATGCGGAGTTGACGTCCGGAATTGATATTGTTCTGGAGGAAACTCATATGGAGGAAAGTATCCGGGAGGCGGATCTTGTGATCACAGGGGAAGGCAGACTGGATGGACAGACGGCGATGGGAAAAGCGCCGGTGGGTGTCGCAAAACTTGCTTCGAAATATGGAAAGACTGTCGTTGCCCTTGCGGGAAGCGTCACGAAAGACGCCCGTGCATGCAATGAGCGCGGGATCACCGCGTTCTTTCCAATCGTGCGCGGACCGGTCTCGCTGGAAGAGGCCATGGACCGGGAAATGGCAAAAAGAAATCTGGCGGACACCGCTGAGCAGGTGTACCGCCTGTGGAGTACGAGGGAGGAAAAATAAATGAATTATGAATTTTCAACAGTCGGCGCGCTGCTTGCCTTGTTGTGGCGATCATTCTCATCATAAAGAAGGTTCAGCCGGCATACAGCCTGATCTTCGGCGCCCTGATCGGAGGTATTATCGGAAGCGGAGGCAATCTGGTGACCACGGTTTCCGCTATGGTGACAGGCGGCGAGAGTATGATTTCTTCGGTGCTCAGGATCATGACTTCAGGTATTCTAGCCGGTGTGCTGATCAAAACAGGATCCGCCGAGAAGATTGCAGAGGTGATCGTACAAAAACTTGGAGTAAAAAGAGCACTGGTCTCCGTATCTCTTGCAACGATGGTCATTTGTGCAGTGGGTGTATTTATTGACATTTCCGTGATCACGGTGGCTCCGATCGCATCCCAGACATTTGCTGGGATACTCACGGAAGCCGGGGTACCTGCTCTTTCCGCCGGAGCCATGGTACACGCAGGAGCAACCGTGATCGATTCCCTCCCGCATGGTTCCTTCTTCCATGCGACAGGCGGCGCCGCAGGGATGAAGATCAACGAGAGAATGAAATTAATCCCCTTCGAGGCATGCGTCGGCCTGACGAGTACCATCGCCTCTGTTATTCTATACCTTGTCTTCTGACCGGACGATTCCAAAGACAGGGGCAGCCGCCCGGTGTACTCGCATGCCACCGTCCCCGGGGCGCTTCCGTCCGGATTCGTCCGTTTTATTCTCCAAATTGGCTGTTGTAAAGCTTTGTGTAGAATCCGTTCCGTTTCATCAGTTCGTCGTGATCGCCCTGCTCGATGATGTGTCCGTCTTTCATGACAAGGATCGTGTCGGCCTCGCGGATCGTGGAAAGCCGGTGGGCGACGATGAAACTCGTCCGTCCCTCCATCATACGTGCGAACGCCGCCTGGATCCTGATCTCGGTGCGGGTATCGATGCTGCTGGTCGCCTCGTCCAGGATCAGCATCGGCGGGAGACAGAGCATGACGCGGGCGATGCACAGAAGCTGTTTCTGCCCCTGGCTGATGTTGCCGCCGTTCTCTGTGATGACGGTGTCATAGCCGTCCGGCAGACGGCGGATAAAGCTGTGGGCATGGGCTGCCTTTGCCGCTTCTATGATCTCTTCTTCGGTGGCTTCCGGTTTTCCGTAGGCGATATTGTCCCGGATGGTCCCGGCCTTCAGCCAGGTGTCCTGGAGCACCATTCCGTAATTGCCCCTCAGCGAGTGGCGTGTCATCTGGCGGATATCTGTTCCGTCCATCTCGATCCTTCCGCTGTCCACATCGTAGAACCGCATCAGAAGATTGATCAGCGTGGTCTTTCCGCAGCCTGTCGGCCCGACGATCGCGATCCGCTGTCCCGGTTTCACGTCCAGGGAAAAGTTCTCGATCAGAGGTTTGTCCGGCACATAGCGGAACGCCACGTCCTTCAGCGTCACATGGCCGTGGCTGGTGAAAGCAGCCGCGTGGTTGGCTTCCGGGATCTGATCCTGCTCGTCCATCAGGTCGAAGATACGGGCGGCGCAGGCCAGGGCGTTCTGGAGTTCCGTGACGACGCCTGAGATCTCATTGAACGGTTTTGCGTACTGGCTCGCGTAGCTGAGAAAGATGCTCAGCTGCCCTACGGTGATCCCGCCGGAGACGGCGTAGAGAGCGCTGATCAGTCCCACGGCCGCATAGACGATGTTGTTGACCATACGGGTACTCGGATTGGTCAGACTGGAGAAGAAGGTGGCTTTCAGGCTGACTTCCCCCAGCTTATCATTGATCCTGTCAAAATCTTCCAGGCTCTGTGCTTCATGGCTGAAAGCCTGTACGACCTTCTGCCCCTCGATCAGTTCGTTGATCAGAGCCGTTTGCTGTCCGCGCACGACCGTCTGTTCCCGGAAATAGCGGTAAGTACGCTTTGCGATAAATCCGGCGGTAAACAGACTGAGCGGAGTCAGGACTACGACGACCAGCGTGATCGCCAGGTTCAGGTACAGCATGATCCCCAGGGTGCCGAGGATCGTCAGCACACCGCTGAACAGCTGGGTGAAGCCCATCAGCAGTCCGTCGGCGAACGTGTCCACGTCGGCGATGACGCGGCTGACCAGATCTCCGGAGGGATGGGCGTCCAGGTAGGAAAGAGGCAGCTTCTGGATCTTCCGGATCGCTGAATTGCGCAGGTCTCTGGAAACGCAGAATGTTACCCGGTTGTTGCATGCCGCCAGGATCCACTGGGCCACGGCGGAGACCGCAGTCACGATTCCGATCGCCACTGCGATCCGGAGGACGGACGGAAAGTCCACCTGTCCCCTGCCGATCATTGCGTCAATGGCGTCTCCGCAGTAGACGGGGACGATCAGCTGTGCCGCGACGCTGACGGCGGAGCAGAGGAGACTGAAGAACACAAAGAAACCGTAGGGACGGATATAGCGCAGCACACGCTTCAGCGTCTGCTGCTGTTTCTGCTTTTCCGATGGTATGGTCTGATTCATTGTCTTGCATCTCCTTTCTGAAACTGACTTTCATAGATTTCCCGGTAAACGCTGCAGGTGTCCAGAAGTTCCCGGTGGCTGCCGCAGCCCACGAGATGGCCGTCGTCCAGCACCAGGATCTGATCCGCATGCTGCAGACTGGAGGTCCGCTGGGATACGATAAATACCGTGACCTCCTTCGGAAGCTGACGGAGCGCTTTGCGCAGAGCGGCGTCCGTCGCGAAGTCCAGAGCGCTGGCGCTGTCGTCGAGGATCAGGATCTGCGGTTTCCGCACAAGGGCGCGGGCGATGGTCAGACGCTGCCGCTGGCCGCCGGACAGGTTGCGCCCTCCCTGTTCCACCGTCTCGTCCAGACCTGCGCCTTTGGCCCGGACAAAATCGTCGGCCTGCGCGGTTTTCAGCGCGTCCCACAGTTCCTCATCTGTGGCGCCGGGATTCCCCCACAGAAGATTGGAGCGGATGGTCCCGGCAAAAAGCTGTGCCTTCTGCATGACGATGGCCACCTGGCTGCGGAGCGTCTCCCGGTCCCAGGTCCCGATCGGCTGTCCCATCAGGGATACCTGGCCGGAGGTGGCGTCGTAAAAGCGGGGGATCAGGCTGACGAGGCTGGACTTTCCGCTTCCGGTGCCGCCGATCACGCCGATGGTCTGTCCCTTCCGGGCGCAGAAGGAGATATCCGTGAGACTTTCCGCGCTGGCGCCGGCGTAGGTAAGTCCGACATTTTCAAAGCGGACCGCCTCGTGGTCTGACGGAAAGTCTGTTCTGCGGGGGATGGCCGTTTTTGCTGCCTGGTCTGTCGCTGTGCTGCTGCCGGTCTGTCCGCCGGAAACTGCTTTTTCCGGGAAGGTCATGGCAGTCTTTGTGTCAAGCACCTGTTCCACGCGGGACAGGCTGGCCAGCGCGCGGCTGATGCTGACGATCAGGTTGGCCAGCTTGACCAGTTCCACGAGAATCTGGTTCATATAGTTTACCAGGGCCACGATCCCGCCGCTGAGCAGAACACCGCCGTCTACCTTTCCGGCGCCGGCGTACAGGATCGCGATGATACCGATGTTCACCACCACATAAGCCAGAGGGTTCATCAGTGCGGAGATGTGTCCCACGTGAAGCTGCAGATCCACGAGGGAATCGTTGGCTTCCGAAAAATGTTCCACCTCCGAGTCCTCCCGGCCGAACGCGCGGATGACACGGACGCCAGACAGATTTTCTCTGGTGGCTTTCGTCACCGCGTCAAGACGGGACTGGATCTTTTTATACCGCGGAGCCGTCCACCACATGATGCCGAAGACGATCACGGACAGGAGCGGGATGACTACAACGAAGATCAGTGCCATCTTTACATCGATGGTAAAGGCCATGATCATCGCGCCGAAGACGATAAACGGACTGCGCAGGAACAGACGCAGAAACAGGTTCAGCCCGCTCTGCACCTGATTCAGGTCGCTGGTCATTCGGGTGATCAGCGTGCTGGTGCCGATGGTGTCCATCTCGGAGAAACCGAGTGTCTGGATGTGCTGAAACAGCATATGGCGCAGGCCAGTGGTGCTGCCGATGGCAGCCTTTGCCGCGAAATACTGGGCGGTAAAGCTGCAGGCGAGTCCGATCAGCGCCATCAGGATCAGAATCCCGCAGCACCGGAGAATATAGCCGGTGTCTTTGTTGACGATTCCCACGTTGATGATGCGGGCGACCACGATCGGCACCAAAAGATCGAAGGTCGCCTCGAGCATCTTGAACAGCGGCGCGAGAATACTATCTGCTTTGTAATTTTTCAGATAGACTTTCAGATACTTCAAAATTTTTCCCTCCCTATATTTATTGAGTTGCCCGACAAATCGGGCATGAGACACGGATTGCTCCGCACTTCGTGCTCCCGCAATCCTGAAAACACCTCAAATCCGCTCATTTTTCTTCGAAAAATGGCTGCTTTTCGGTGTTTTGCGCTCCCCAAAGTCATAAAATTTCATGCAAGCATGAAATTTATGACCTTTTGTCGCTTGTCTCATTTATTACTTCTTTTCACCAGTATAAAGGAAAAATATTCATTTTAAAAATATTTGTTTCATAGTATAATTATATGAAATAAGTATAAAAAGACAGGAGTACGCTCCGGAACAGGAGGAAGCGATGGAACTTCGCCAGCTTCGTTATTTTGTCGCGGTTGTGGAGGAAGAGACGGTGACCGCGGCGGCGAGAAAACTGAATATGACACAGCCTCCTCTGACGGCCCAGCTGAAGCTGTTGGAAAAGGAGCTGAACTGCAGCCTGTTTCAGCGGAAAGGGCGGAGACTTCAGGTGACCGAGGCGGGAAGGCATTTCTATCAGAAAGCGTCCGCCATTCTGGGAATGTGCGACGCGGCTGCGATGGAGATGAGAGAGTATGACAGCGGAGCCGCCGGGACCCTCCAGATCGGCGTCGTGTCGTCCGTGCAGGAAGGAATGTTCACAAAATGGCTCACAGCCTTCGCTGGACAGTATCCGGAAATCCGATATGAGATCTACAGCGCGAACACTTACCAGCTTCTGGAGCAGGTGCGCACCGGTCAACTGGATCTGGCGGTGGTCCGGACGCCGTTTTCCGCTCCGGACATCGAACAGAAGATCCTCAGGGAGGAATCCCTGATGGCGGCCGGCCGGCCGGAGTTTTTGGGCGGAAAGATCTGTCCGGCAGTTTCGGAAGATACGCCTTCTGTGGCAGATGCCGGGGAGACGGTGCGGAAAGGACAAAGGGAAGAAGCGATCACGTTGAAGGAACTGAATGGAAAACCGCTGATCGTCTACCGCCGGTGGGAGAGGATCTTACGGACGCGATTCGAGGCGGAGGGGCTGCTGCCGGAGATCCGCTGCTGTACAGATACGGCGCAGGCGACGCTCGCCCTGGCGGGCGGCGGAATGGGGGTGGGG
This sequence comes from Candidatus Fusicatenibacter merdavium, assembly GCA_019115005.1. Lineage (GTDB taxonomy): Bacteria > Bacillota > Clostridia > Lachnospirales > Lachnospiraceae > Fusicatenibacter > Fusicatenibacter merdavium. The sequence continues at coordinate 7,474 of DXEK01000189.1, forward strand.
ATCCTTCCGGCTTCGGCAGTCTCGGAAGCTGCCGGAGAGCAGCTGAAAATCTGTGTACTGCAGGAACCAAACCTGACGTCCCGGATCGTCATGATCTGTAAAGAACACGGTCTGCTCTCCAGAACCGCACGGCTGTTCTGGGATTTTCTGGCGGAAGATTGATGGGAACCGCGATAGCAGTTCCGCCGGCCGGACTGTAACCGGATGCGTTACCGTTCAGCCAGGTCTGCGCATTTACTGCGCAGACCGTGTGAAAATATAGTGCCTGTGAAATGTTTCTGTGCCATAGGAAAAGACAGCGCTTTGTGATATACTGATACAGAGATTGGCGGTTCCGCCCGCCGGACCGTTACGGCGCCCGGCCGTTGAGGATCGCTTCGCGACGGACCGGTTGCCCGCTGACGAAAAGAATTCCGGCAGGCAGTAAAATGAAGCGCGGCAGTTCAGGCGGCTGAACTGCTGCAGAGAATTCAGAAGAAAAGGAGAAAAATATATGAAACAGGTGGTGACGGTACTTCCTCTGGCGGAAGAGTATCGGGAACTTTTGCAGTCCGTTTCGCCGGAACTGGAGTTTTACCATGCAGGACCCGGAGAGGTGCCGGACGAAATATTGAAAAAGGCAGAGATCATCGTCGGCAACCTTGCGCCCGAAAGAGTCGGAATGGCACAGAATCTGCAGCTGCTGCAGCTGAACAGCGCAGGGGCTGACGGTTATCTGGAACCGGGCATCCTGCCGCCGGGCGCGCGCCTTTGCAATGCGACAGGGGCTTACGGGCTGGCGATCTCCGAGCACATGCTGGGGATGCTTCTGATGCTGATCAAAAAGCTGGATTTGTACCGGGAAAATCAGCGGCATCACCAGTGGAAGGACGAGGGCAGCGTCACATCCATTTACGGGAGCAGGACGCTGATCGTTGGAATGGGCGATATCGGCACGGAATTCGGGCGGAAGATGCATGCGCTGGGAAGTACCGTGGCCGGTGTGCGGAGACATAAAACGGCGCCGCCGGAGTTTGCCGAGGCGGTTTATACGATGGAAGAGCTGGATGCGCAGCTGGAGAAAGCGGATATCGTCGCGTGCTCTCTGCCCGGCACAAAAGAGACGTATCATCTGTTTGTTGAGAAAAGGCTGCGCAGGATGAAACGGGGAGCGATCCTGATCAATGTAGGACGGGGAAGCCTGATCAGGACAGAGGCGCTGATCGATGCGCTGAACAGCGGACAGCTGTCGGGTGCCTGTATTGACGTGACGGAGCAGGAACCGCTTCCGGCGGATTCTCCGCTCTGGGATGCGCCGAACCTGATCCTGACGCCTCATATTTCCGGTTATTTTCATCTGGAGGAGACACGGAGAAGGATCGTGAACATCGCTGCGGAAAATATCCGCGCGCTGCTGGATGGGACCGAACTGCGCAACGAGGTGGATTTTCAGACCGGTTACCGGAAATTCCGGGGCTGACGGGTCAAAAACCCTGCGGGAATAAAAACAAAGGACAGAAAACCAATGAAAAGAAAAGCATTATTTTTTGATATTGATGGAACGCTGCTCAGCGAAGTCACCGGGGAGGTTCCGTCCAGTGCGGTGAATGCGCTGGAACGTGCGCTGGTCTGCGGCCATCTGACGTTTATTAATACGGGGAGAACCTGGTGCGCGCTGCCGGCGGAATTCAAGAGAATGGAATTTTCCGGTTATGTGTGCGGCTGCGGCACTTATATCCAGTTTGGGGACGAGATCCTGCTGAAGAGAAGCATCCCGGTCCGCCGCGGAGAAGAGATCGTGAAGGTTCTCAGAGAAAACTGGGCGGATATGATCCTGGAAGGCACGGACGACTGTTTCCTTCCGGAACGGCATTCCCGCTTTGAATCGCTGGAGGGAACCCGCCGCTATTTCAGAAACATGGGCCTGGGACTGGAGCGTTATGCGGAGCAGGGCGGCTGTGAATTTGACAAGTTTGTGTTTTACACGGACGCGCTGACCAACAAAGAGGTGATCTTTTCGAATCTTTCGGCGGACATGGATCTCATGGACCGGAGAAATGGCTTTTATGAGGCGGCGCCCAGAGGATTTTCCAAAGGGACGGGGATCGAATATGTTCTGCGCTATTTCGGGATGGAAAAAGAGGACGCTTACGTCTTCGGCGACAGCAGCAACGATCTGGCAATGTTTCAGGCGGTTCCCCATGCGGTGGCGATGGGAAAACACGATCCCGTACTGGAACCGCATACAGAATTTGTGACCAGGACAGTGGAGGAGGACGGCCTTGCCTTTGCAATGGAACATTACGGACTGATCTGACTGTTTTTACAGAACAGGAAATTCAGACACGCATTAGAACATAAATATAAATAAGACCGTTGAATGCGGGGACGATTTATGAGACGAGGCGGATGGAGAGGGATGTTTCTGCTGGCGGTTTTGCTGGCTGCGGCGTTATCCCTGTGTTATCGGGTGACGGAGGAACGGGGACTGCTGCAGACCGGAAAGGAACTGGAAGAGGAACTGCCCCTGTGCAGTGTGGAGACGGAAGAACAGATGGCTGCGTTTACCTTTGAGGTGACGGATGAGACCGGTCAGGTCTCAGAACTTCTGGATCTTCTCTCACAGCACGGGAGCAGCGCCTCTTTTTTTGTCACCGGAGAATGGGCCGGGGCGAATCAGGACCTGGCGGCCGAGATCGTGAGACTTGGAAATGATCTGGGATTTCTCGGGGAGATCTGCCGGGATATGAGCCTGCTGGGACGGAAAGAGGCGGCTGAGGAACTGGAGCAGGGAGCAGAACTTCTGCAGGATCTTCAGGAACAGGCAGGAACCCGGCAGAGTCTGCTGTTCCGGGCGCCGTACGGAGAAGTCAGCGATGAACTGCTCCACGCGGCCAGAAACGCCGGCTTCACAGTTGTCGGCTGGAATGTGGATTCCATGGACTGGAAGGGATACGGGACGGATGCGGTCGTAAAACTGGTTCTGCAGAAAAACGAACTGAAAAAGGGTTCCATCGTCCGGTTCCACGCGGAGGCGGAAGACACGCCGGATGCGGTGGAGCGGATCCTACAGGAAATGGAAACGACAGGATGGCAGGCGGTCAGCGTATCCAGGCTGGCGGGGGAACAATGATTAAATTTTTGATGTGACATTTCGGCCATCTGAACTGTAACCTGCATCCAGCCATTGAGAATCGCTTCGCGATGGGCTGGATGCCCACAGGCACTATGTTTTCATACGGTCTGCGCAGTGAATGCGCAGACCTGGCTGAACTGTAACGATATTACAGGTTTTTTGGAATCTTGTGTGGGAAAATAATTCATGTTATGATAATAGAGTCAGTATAGACATAATAAATAAGTGCTATCACTAAAGGAGAGCGGTCGTGGAAGGGAGTGAACAGAGCGATTATGGTAAACTTAAATCTTCCGGTGGGGGTTTCGGATTTTGAGAGGATCCGTGAAAATGGGTATTATTATATAGATAAAAGTGGGATGATCACGGAAATCCTGAAAACGGAATCCACAGCAGTTACATTGATTACACGTCCGCGCCGGTTTGGAAAAACGCTTGGCATGAGTATGATGTCGAGTTTTTTTGATATTCGTAAAGACAGCAGGACATTGTTTGAAGGATTAGAAATTTTTAACGATCGAGTATTGTGCAGCAAATGGATGAACCAGTATCCCACGATTTTTTTGTCGTTTAAAGATGTTGATGGTTTGTCGTTTGCCAGCGCTTATAATATGCTTTCTGCGACTGTAACAGATCTGTATAAAGAACACTTATATTTGCTGGACAGTGATAAGATAAATCTCTATGATAAAAAAATCATTGGCAGGATCGTCGAGGGAAAAGCTTCCGTGACGGAAGTAAAGAAGAGCCTGGAATTGTTGATCGAAGTCATGAGAGTCCATTATGGAAAACCGGTGATTCTGCTGCTTGACGAATATGATGTGCCAGTGGCAAAAGCGAGCAATCACGGTTATTATGCCGAAATGCTGGAAGTGATCGAAGCATTGATGAGCACAGCACTCAAAGATAATACGTCCCTCAGGTTTGCAGTCCTCACCGGATGTCTGAAAATAGCCAAGGAGAGTATTTTTACCGGAACCAATAATTTTGTCTCAGACACGATCGTATCGTCCAGATTAAATGAGTATTTTGGATTTACACATTGCGATGTTGAAAAATTGCTTCAGGATGCGGATCTCATGGATCAGGCAGATAATATGAAAGTATGGTATGATGGTTATCATTTTGGCGATTTTGATGTTTACTGTCCATGGGATGTGATGAATTATCTCCGGGATCTTCAGCGTGATCCGTTGGCAAATCCTGCCAGTTATTGGAAAAACACCAGTGATAATGCAATTATTCGTTCTTTTATTGACTATGCAGGAAGCAGTATTACCGGAAAATTGGAAAATTTAATGGCAGGTGGTTATATTGTACAGAAAATAGAAGAAAATCTCACGTACGATTATCTGCATTCTTCCGAGGACAATCTTTGGAACATCCTTTATTTAACCGGATACCTTACCAGGGTCAGAAACAGGGATCTGGCGGAGCCATTATCGGATGGTATGTCCGCTTTGATGATTCCCAACGCGGAAGTTCGGGAGATTTTTGAAACGACTGTTCAGAAATGGTTTTCTGATACGACGCAGACGTTGGATCGAAAAATGCTTTTTCATGCAGTATGGGATGGCAACAGTGATGTACTGACAGCGGAAATGAATAAGTTGCTTCGTATGACAATCAGCTACCATGATTACAAAGAGGATTTCTACCATGCATTTCTGGCCGGAATATTTGCAGGAGCCGGGTATATGGTGGAGTCAAATAAAGAACATGGGGAAGGCCGAAGCGATGTGGTAGTGATCGATTCCAGAGGCGGCCGGGTCGCAGTTTTTGAGGCAAAGTATTCGAAAGCATTAGACAGAATGTCAGCTGATTGCAAAGAAGCTCTCATACAGATTGATGACAGAATGTATGCAAAAGAATTCGAAGAGAGTTCTGATCAGGTTTATTGCTATGGAATTTCGTTTTTTAAGAAGAGATGTCTTGTGATGAAAAAATAAGATAGAGTCATTTTTGAGGAAGTTTCTGAGAGTAAAAAAGAGAAACTATAGTCTAACAAGGGGATGTGCCACACGAAAAGCGTGTGTCACATCCCCTTGTTGTGCGGTACACCCGGCAAGCGGCTGCTGTGGTTGCGCAGGCAGACAAATCAGTCGATCTTCACTCTGCCGCAGTCTCCGCAGGACTGGCGTTCCACCAGGCTGGCGTGGAGCAGCAGTGTTCCGACCGGAACTCCCTCCAGCAGACTTTCCAGCGCCTGATAGCCGCATTTCCCCAGAAGCAGCTGATCCTGCCGGACGGTCGTCATAGGAGGTTCTGTGTAGGCGCATATAGGCAGATCGTCGAATCCCACGATGCTGATATCTTCCGGAATCTTCAGCCCGGCTTCGCGGCACTGGACCATCGTCGCGTTTGCCATCTGGTCATGGCAGCAGATGATCGCGGTCACCCCCTGCTCGATCAGCTTAGGCACATGCTTCTGTACACATTCGGACACATGGAAAGAAATGCCTGCCAGGCGCGGATCGGATTTCAGGCCGTTCTTTCGAAGAGCGCTGAAAAAAGTCCGGTGGCGTACCTGCGTGATATAGGAACCAAGAGAGGTGCTCAGGTATCCGATCTTTCGATGGCCCAGATTTTTGAGATATTTCACCGCCAGATTCATGCCTTCGGAGTTGTCAATGCCGACGTAGCAGGTCGCCGGGTTTTCGGGAATGTAGTTGTCGTACAGGACGGCCGGCGTGTGGCTGGTCTGCAGGTCGTTCATCCAGGGATCGTTCAGCGCCATGCCGAGGATAAAGGCGCCCGGATAATGGCGCTGGAGCATAAAGGCGTCAAACCCCATCGACCGCTGCATGGCAGTGTCCAGCGGGATGACGTCCACCTGATAGCCGGCGGGCTCCGCAAGCTGGCGGAAACCGATGATGATCTGGTAGCCAAAGTGCAGTTCGTTGGTATAATCCATATTTTCCACCAGAATACAAAGCTTTTTCTGTTCTTTCTTATTCTGCCGCAGCTTGGAGTAGCCCATCTCCACGGCAGTTTCTACGATCGTTTTTCTCAGGGTTTCGCTGATGTCCGGAGCGTTGTTTAACGCTTTCGAGACGGTGCTTTTGGAAACGCCGAGTCTTTTTCCTATATCGGCGATCGTCGTCATGGGCTTCACTTCCTTTCTCCAAAATAGACTGAAAGTTTCGCGGAAAGCGAAAAAGTTTCGAAACTTCAAAAGAAGAAACAGAAACTTCCTTTATTATATACGATAAAATGGCGGGAATCAATAAATTTTCCCGTATCATTCCACGGATATTTCGAAAAGTTTCGTAAAACAAAATAGACAAAATGCAGAGATTGAAATTGTGACAAGTGCTAAAACTTATCATTTTCAACAAAAAACCGCTTGACTAATAAAATAAACAGGAATATATTAAAAACAACTAAACTAAGCGAAACAAAAAAAGAAAGGGAGAAGAGGTATGAAAAAGCGAATTGCATTGCTGATGGCCGGTATTCTCGCCGCATCAGTCTTTGGGGGATGCGGAGTCTCCGGCAGCGGCAAGGAGGAGGTCCGGCTGATGGTCTGGTCTCCGTCCAATGACCAGGCGAAGGACAGCGGAGAATGGCTGCAGACCTGTTGTGAAAATTTTGCCGAGATGCATCCGGAGTGGGATATCACGTTTGTCTATGGTGTGGCGGATGAGGCCAGCGCTGCGACACAGGTGGCCCAGGACCCGACGGCCAGCGCGGACGTATTCTTCTATGCGAACAATGCTCTGACAACGCTGACGAACGCCAATGCGGGTGCAAAATTCGGCGGAAAGTACGCAGAGGAGATCCGATCCACCAACTCAGAGGCGATGCTCCAGTCGGTGACCTGGGACGGAGAACTGTATGGTGCTCCGTATACCAGCAATATCTGGTATATGTATTATGACAAAAGTGTGTTCTCTGAGGAGGATGTGAAGAGCTTGGATACAATGCTGGAAAAGGGTGTGGTTTCCTTCCCTTTTACAAACTCCTGGTATCTGCCGGCTTTTTATGTTGGAAACGGCTGTACACTGTTCGGAGAGGACGGCACCGATGAGGAAGCCGGCGTCGAGTTCGGCGGCGAGAACGCTGTGGAAGTCACCAATTATCTGCTCGATCTGAACGAGAACCCGAATTTTAAGATCGACGCGGACGGTTCCGGAATCGCCGGTCTCCGTGACGGAAGCATCAACGCGATGTTCTCCGGCTCCTGGGACGCGGCGGCGATCGAAGAGATCCTCGGGGACAATATGGGCGTGGCGGCGCTTCCGACTTTTAACCTGAACGGAAAGGAAGTCCAGATGGAAGCCTACGGCGGTTCCAAGGCGGTCGGTGTAAACGCGCACAGCAAATATATGGTACAGGCGGTGGAGCTGGCGATCTATCTCGCATCGGCGGACGCCCAGAGACTGCACTATGAACTGCTCAACGTCGTTCCATGTAACACAGAACTTTTACAGGACGAATCCATTGCGTCGGATCCAGTGGTGTTCGCGCAGAACGATACCTTTGACCGTACGTCGATCCTTCAGCCGATCGTTCCCCAGATGAATAACTGCTGGGTGCCGGTGGAGAATCTCGGAAAAGGAATCCGCAACGGAAGCGTGACCCATGAAAATGCGGAACAGATGACAAAGGATATGAATACCGCGATGAACAGCGACGGTATCTGATATGGGGAGGGTGAAACATGTTTGGAAGGAAACGAAAACCAAGTGAGTTTGATACGCCGTATACCTGCACGGCGGCGATCGCAAAAGGCGCCCCGGAGACAAGGCTTTCCATGCTCGTGATGGGACTCGGAAGCTTTGTACACGGACAGCGGATCAAGGGTCTTTTGTATCTGGCGGCGGAAGCGACATACATTGTATTTATGATCATGACCGGCCTGCACTGTCTGTACATGCTGGGTTCTCTGGGTACAGTGGAACAGCAGGAGTACTGGGATGAGGCCCAGCAGGTCTACCTGTACACCCAGGGCGATCAGTCCGTCACGATCCTGCTCTACGGAGTGGCAACTGTCTTTTTGACGCTTCTGATGGTCTATATTTGGAGAGGTTCCCTGAAAAGTGCGTACAAGGCAGAGTGCCTGGCGAAAGAGGGAAAACATATCAATACCTTTGTGGAAGACCTGAAGACGCTTCTCGATGAAAATCTCCAGAAGCTGCTGATGACCCCGCCGCTGTTTTTCATCTTTGCGCTGACCGTGCTGCCGCTGGCATTTATGATCTGTATGGCGTTTACCAATTACAGTCTGATCGATAATCATCTGGTACTGTTTGACTGGGTGGGACTGGACAACTTCAAGACTCTGTTCGATTCCAGCAGCGTTCTGGGAAGTACCTTCTGGTCGGTTCTGATCTGGACGATCGTGTGGGCGTTCTTTGCGACGTTTTCCAATTATATCTGCGGAATGATCTTGGCTCTGATCATTAATCGGAAAGAGACAAAGGCAAAAGGCTTCTGGCGTTTCTGTTTTGTGCTCTCCTGTGCAGTGCCGATGTTCGTATCTCTGCTGATCATGCGTACGATGCTGCAGCCGGAGGGCGCAGTCAACGTGCTCCTGAGAAATATCGGTCTGATCGCCCCGGACGCAAGCCTTCCGTTCTTTACGGATCCGACCTGGGCGCGGGTGACGGTTATCGTAATCAATATTTGGGTAGGTGTACCGTATACTCTGCTCCAGCTGACCGGCGTTCTCCAGAACATTCCGGCAGAACTTTACGAGGCTGCGAAAGTGGATGGGGCCAATGCCTTCCAGACCTTCTTTAAAATTACGCTCCCATATATGCTGTATGTGACGACGCCGTATCTGATCTCGACATTTACAGGAAACGTGAACAACTTCAATGTCATCTATCTGTTGTCCGGCGGTGATCCGGTGACAAACCTTTCCTCCACCGCGGGAAGCACAGACCTGCTTGTCACCTGGCTGTACAAGCTGACCGTAGACAAGCAGTATTATAATGTGGGTGCGGTCATCGGTATTCTGACCTTCGTGATCCTCGCGATCGGAGCGCTTTTCACATACCGGAACAGCAAATCCTATAAGGAAGAGGGAGGATTTTAAGCATGAGCCACAAAACGACGAAAAAAATCAAGAATATTGCTATTCACTGTCTGCTGGCGGTTCTGGCATTTATCTGGGTGTTCCCGATCCTCTGGGTCATCCTGACCAGCTTCCGCGCGGAGAAAGGTTCCTATGTGTCCACCTTCCTGCCGCAGAGTTATACGCTGGATAACTATATCAAACTGTTCACAGACACTTCGTTGCTGAACTTTCCGCAGATGTTCATGAACACACTGATCATCGCGATCTTCTCCTGTATCCTGTCGGCCTTCTATGTGCTGTCGGCGTCTTACTGTCTGTCGCGGCTGAAATTCAAGATGAGAAAGCCGTACATGAACATGGCGATGATTCTGGGACTGTTTCCGTCCTTTATGTCCATGATCGCGGTATACTTCATTCTGAAAGCAGTCGGACTGACGGAAGGATCCCTGATCCGTGTGGCGCTGGTTCTCTGTTATTCCGGCGGCGCGGCTCTGTCCTTCCAGATTTCCAAAGGATTTTTTGACACGATCCCGAAGGAGATCGACGAGGCGGCGCTGATCGACGGATGCACCCGCTGGAGGATCTTTACAAGGATTACGATCCCGCTGAGCAAGCCGATCATTATCTACACGATCCTTACTTCCTTCATGGGACCGTGGCTGGACTTTATCTTTGCCAAGGTTATCTGCCGTGCCAACGCGGACCAGTACACGGTGGCGATCGGTCTGTGGAAGATGCTTGAGAAGGAATACATAGACAGCTGGTACACAAGCTTCGCTGCCGGAGCGGTGCTGATCTCCATTCCGATTGCGATCCTGTTCCTCTGTCTGCAGAGATTCTATGTGGACGGACTGTCGGGAGCAGTGAAAGGCTGATACGGGCAGTATCTGCTTCATAAATGCTGTGTATGAAAGCCCCTCAGGATGGGCGCCGGAGCGATCCGCCGGGAGATGACGATTTCCCGGCGAATCGCTTCTCAGGTTCCGGGCATGATCCCTGCGCCTGGCTCATCCTGAGGGGCTTTTGGTGTTAAATGCTTTTTGTGCCTCGCGGAAAATAAACAATAATGATATAAAAAGGAATTTGGCTTATGTTGGAATCATCGGTGAAGAATTGTTTTTATGAAGGAAATGACCTGGGAGCGTTCTGCGACGGGGAAAAGACGGTTTTTAAATTGTGGAGCCCCGGGGCGGAGGAGGTTTTTTTGAATCTGTACCGGGAAGGGCAGGAAGGGACGGATGCGTTCCGCCGGGAAGTGATGGTTTCCGGTGAAAACGGCGTCTGGTCGGGAACATTCCCGGAAGATCTGAACGGGGTGTATTATGACTATGAGATCCGGCGGGGAGAACGCCTGACCCGCACGGCGGATCCTTATGCGCGGGCCTGCGGCGTCAACGGGGCGCGCAGTATGGTGTTGCGCCCGGAACTGACGGATCCGGAAGGCTGGGCGGAAGACCGGGCGCCGGAAAAAGGGCCCGAGGATGTGATCTATGAACTGAATGTCCGGGAGTATTCCTGGGATCCTGCCGGCGGATTTCCGGAAGAAGTCCGTGGAACCTACCGGGCATTCGGTGTGGAGGATACGACGCTGAACGGCGACGGGGTTCATCCCACCGGCATGAAATATCTGCAGCGTCTCGGGGTGACGCATGTTCAGCTGATGCCGGTCTATGATTTCGGATCGGTGGATGAGTCCGGCTCCGGGGAGCAGTTCAACTGGGGCTATGATCCGGTCAATTACTGGATCCCGGAAGGATTTTATTCCTCGGATCCGTATCACGGGGAAGTGCGCGTCCGGGAATGCAAAGAGATGATCCGGAACCTGCACAGGAACGGATTTCGTGTTATCATGGATGTGGTTTACAACCATACCTACCGGAAGGATTCCTGGCTGGAGCGGACGGTGCCGGGGTACTATTACCGGACAGAAGAGGATGGCTCCTGGTGTAATGGCTCCGACTGCGGAAACGATATTGCCAGTGAGCGGCCCATGTGTGGAAAGTATATCCTGGACTCCGTTCTGTACTGGGCGAGGGAATACCATATGGACGGTTTCCGGTTCGACCTGATGGGACTGCTGGACACGGATCTGCTGAACCGGATCCAGCAGGCGCTGGACGAGGAGTTCGGAGAAGGGGAAAAGCTGATCTACGGTGAACCGTGGTCCGCCCGGGCGTCCCGCATGGAGCCGGGAAGTTTTCCGGCAGATAAGAAAAACATCCGCAGGCTGAATCCGCGGATCGGAGTGTTCTGCGACAACACCCGCGACGCGGTCAAAGGCCATGTGTTTGAGCTGGGCCAGCCGGGATTTGTCAACGGGGGAGAAGGATTTGAGGAGGAAATCCTTCGCTCGGTGACTGCCTGGTGTGCGCCGGGAGAGGTGCAGGCGGAGACGGACAAGGAGGATTCCGGTCAGGAGGAAGCTTTTCTGCCCCAGGCTCCTTCCCAGATCATTACGTATGTTTCCGCTCATGATAATCTGACGCTTTGGGATAAACTGGCGGATACGTTGATGCCGGAAGGAGGATATTACACAAAAAGTCCGGAATTCCGGAAGGCATACCGGCTGGCGGCGGCTATCTACATGACCTGCCAGGGGCATCTGTTTCTACTTTCCGGGGAGGAATTCGGGAGAACCAAGGAGGGAGTGGAGGACAGCTACTGTTCGCCCATCTCTCTGAACCGTCTGGACTGGGCGCTCGCCTGGGAAAATGAGGACCTGTCAGAGTTTTACCGGGGGCTGATCGCTCTGAGGAAACGTCTGCCCGGGCTCTGCGACAAGTCCGGGCAGGCAGCCTGCCGGCTGCTCTGGTCGGAGACACGGCCGGGGGTCGTCTGTTTCCGGATGGATAACCGGCCGTCCGGCGCGGAGGTCTCCGCGGATCATCGGAAAACCTGGAAAGAACTCCTGGTCGTGTACAACAGCAGCCGGGAGACGGTAAGCGTGGATCTCCCCGCCGGAGACTGGGAGTGGCTGGTGAAAGGTGCAGACAGCCGCTGCTGGGAACGGCAGAAAACGGCTGCGGGAACTTCTGTCTGCGTGGACGGAGTATCGGCGGCAGTGCTTGGAAAATGTTAGAGCGTGTTTGAAATTTGCAGGAAGGAATGTTCAAACACGTTCCGGAAAGGAAAACGGTTGACGGATATGAAATTTATCTATGGAAAGAATGACTTTAAAACGCAGGAGCGGGGCGAGGAAAACTGCTGGCTCCTGACCAACGGGCTGGGCGGATTTTCTTCCTGTACGGCCGCGAATTCTGTGACGAGAAACGATCATGCGCTGCTGATGGCGAGTCTGAAGGCGCCCAATGTCCGCTGGAATCTTGTCCACAGGCTTTCCGAGAGACTGACGGCGGAAGGCGTGCCAGGGTACTGGCTATCCACACAAAGTCTGGAAGGACAGGACGCGGAAGACGGATACCGGTATCTGAGCGAGTTTTCTTTTGAGGATTATCCCCAGTGGCGTTTTCATGCCGGCGGCGTGGAAGTGGTGAAAAGCGTTGTGATGCAGCCGGGAGAGAACACAGTGGCCGTGCGGTATGAACTGAACAATCAGGGCAGCCGGGACTGGCGGCTGGAAGTCGTGCCGCGTTATCAGTTTGTCCCCAAAGGACAGGATCTGGATCCTGCGCAGAAGTTCTCTGTGGAAACGGGGACGGAAGGAGCGGTTGTCTCTGAAAACGTAAAATTGTATTTTTGGAGCAATGCGGAAGCGGAAGAGATGGCTCCGGTTCGGGAGACCTGTTCTTATGCTTATGATGTCTGCGACGGGCGCAGGGAGAGCGGGCAGACAGCCGCGCTGCACCGTTTTACCGCAGTGGCGCCCGCCGGCACAAGACGGACGGTAGAACTGATCTATTCGCTGGAGCGTAGTTCCTTTGGCAGCGAAGAGAGCAGCAGGATCCGGGAAGCGCTGTGCAGGGAGCGGCGGATGCTGGAGGAAACGGCGGGATTTTCCGATCCGGCTGCGGGAATGCTGGCGAAGAGCGCCGGACAGTTTATTTCCTACCGGGAGTCCACCGGGGCGGACACGATCCTGGCAGGGTTTCCGTTTTTTGAGGACTGGGGACGGGATACGATGATCGCGATGGCGGGATGCTGCATTTCTGTCCGACGGTATGAGACGGCCAGGAGCATTCTACGGACCTTCGCGGCGTATGAAAAAGACGGCCTGATGCCGAACCTTTTCCCGGAGGGCGGAAAAGAGCCGATGTATAACACTGTGGACGCGGCGCTTCTGTTTATCAACAGCGTCTGGCTTTATGTTCAGAAAAGCGGCGACCGGGAGTTTGTCCGGGAAATGTGGCCGGTGATGGAACGGATCGTGGAACATTACCGGAAAGGAACGGATTTTGGAATCCATATGGACACGGACGGTCTGATCATGGCCGGGGAGGGGCTGGACCAGGTGACATGGATGGACGTCCGTGTGGGAGAAATTCTCCCGACGCCGCGTCACGGAAAGCCGGTGGAGATCAATGCTTACTGGTACAATGCGCTGAAGATCATGGAGCAGCTTTCTGAAATGATGTCTGGAGAACAGATGAGTGAACCGGCAGGAGAACCGTCGGAAAAATCTGCAGGAGAACCGGAAAGAAACGCAGGAATCGGCGGCGGAAGCCACAGAACAGCGGATGCAGGCGAGGAAAGCACAGTGTGGAGCGCAGAGGATTACGCAGCGCTGGCGGAACTGGTGAAAAAGAGCTTTGCGGAACAGTTCTGGCTGGAAGAGGAAGGTTATCTGAAAGATGTGGTTTCCGGAACAAAGAGCGACCGTCAGATCCGCTGCAATCAGATCTGGGCGGTCTCGATGCCCTTTACGATGCTGAACCGGGAGCAGGAGCGAAAAGTTGTACAGACGGTGTGGGAAAAACTGTACACGCCTTACGGACTGAGAACGCTGGCGCCGGAGGACGAAGAATTCCATCCGTATTATGGCGGCGAGCAGCTGGAGCGGGATCTTGCCTACCATCAGGGAACCGTCTGGGTGTTCCCGCTGGGCGGATATTACCTGGCGTATCTGAAAGTGCATGACCATTCGGTTGAGGCGAAAGAAACCGTGCGCCGCCAGCTGGAAGTGATGGAGAGCGCACTGAGAGAAGGCTGCGTGGGCCAGCTTCCGGAGATTTATGACGGGGAAAATCCGACGATTTCCAAAGGGTGCTTTGCGCAGGCGTGGAGCGTCGGGGAGATCCTGCGGGTGTATGAGGCGTTGGAGCGTATTTGAAAATTCTTTTTTCACTTCCGGTGCAGCTTCAAAATTGCGGGTTGTACCGGCACTGAAAATATAATTTCAGCGGTTCCTGTTGACTTTTCATTCGTAATGGTCTGATTCCACTTGGAACGCCAGACAAATGTCCGCATAACTGAAAGCCTCGTGGGTGTCAGATAAGAGGGACACTTAGAGTAAAAAATGATTTTTGGGAAACTGTGATGAACAGCGGAAAAACATATGAAGAGATCCTGGAAGTGTAAGAAAATCCCTATTTTGGCAATTTTGCATAAAATGGGGATTTTTAGGTATTTGGCCCGCGTCAAGAGAAGTTCGCAAAAAGTTTTATTGCGTATAACATGATGCAAGTAAGTATGGCGCAATTATACAGGTTTTGCTTTATCCCGAGGCAATCAGATCAATGCGGCGATGCCCATGACGAGCAAAGCGATCATCCCGCCTGCCCCGAGTACATACATAAGGCAGCCCGGCAGACAGCAGCCTCTCCGGTAACCGCCCCAACCGCGTCTTGGCGGTGGCGGTGGTGGTGGTCCCGGTCTTCTGCTGTGTGGTGGCCCGCCCATACCGCCGGGGCCTCTGCCGCCCGGCCCGCCTGGCCCTCCTGGTCCCCGATGTCCTCCTGGTCCTGGCATATCCATCCCTCCTGTCTGTGTTTCCAAGACAGATCGGCTGTCTCGGTTGAAATGATAGCCTTCCAAGAAAATATTGCATTAAATCCATTACATCAGAATCCGAAACCCAGCGTCAGCCAGCTTCGACGTGCCCCGGCACGCCTTCTGCTGTCTTCCTTGGCTTTCGAACCCTGCTGCGCTGTCTTTGCTGTGATATTTTCTTGGAATGCTATAGTATTAACAGATATTTATGATTGCGGGAGCATGAAATGCGGAGCAATCCGTAGCATCCTTGGGGTCAAAATACCTTTTGAAGCCAACATCCTATATAATATTATGAGTTGCCCGACAAATGGGCATGAGACACGGATTGCTCCGCACTTCGTGCTCCCGCAATCCTGAAAACACCTCACATCCGCTCATTTTTCTTCGAAAAATGGCTACTTTTCGGTGTTTTGCGCTCCACAAAGTCATAAATTTTCATGCAAGCATGAAATTTATGACCTTTTGTCGCTTGTCTCATATTATAATA